>CAZSSI010000120.1:0-4520 GCA_964609345.1 uncultured Verrucomicrobiota bacterium
GCAGATCGCCAGCCTCCCAGACCTTGAGCTGAACCGCATCTTTATAAACGCCAACCCGTCCGCGAGCACTGATGAGCTTGCCCGGCAGCGGAAGCTTGTTGCCCAAACCTTTGAAGACATCCTCCCAGAAAACCACCGCGAGTTTCGCGCCGTTTTCTTCGAGTGTCAGGGTATAGGGAGTTTTGGAAACGGGGCCGGGAATATCAATGGTTTTCAGAATGCCGGTGATCGTAATCTGATCGCCCTTGTGCGCGGCGGTGACATCGGCGATCCGGACATTGGAAACGGCGGAAGGTGTAATGGTGCGCTTACGATCCAGAACAAGCTGGTCAACTGACTGAATGCGAAGTTTGGGTTCCTGATCGGCGCTGACACTGAGACTGCCGGTCACTTCAATCCGGTCGCCGCGCCGAGGAAGTTTTCCGGCGGCGTCAAGCGCTTGCGCCTGCACACGACCGCCCATGACAGTGATTCCGCCGCTTCCGTCTTTCACGTCAAAGACGATGCCGCCTGACTGAAAAACATAGGCATCGCGCGTGACTTCGCCAGCAATGCGAACCGTCGCGAAGTTCATCGTCGGGGTAACGTCGCCGATCCGTATCAGCGGAATTTCACGATTGACGGAAAACAGATAGAGCAGAACCAGTCCAGCGACAGCCAGCACCAGCGAAGCGTAGCGAAGGAACTGAATTTTTAACGGGCGTTTTACCTGTTGTCCATAAGCTGGATAATTCCCGCCGCCGCCATCTGATCCGCTCATGTCATTCCTCCTGTCAGAAGGAATGAAGAAATCATTTCTCAGCCGAAATAGCCAGAACTTGTTTTATTCTTAAAAGAAATAATTTGGAGCCACAGACTCTTTTATCAGCTAAAACGCACCGAAGAGAACCGTGCTGAAGGTGGTCACCGGCGAGGTTTCACGCATATCATCAATGGCCGCGCGCAGTTCGCCGAGCAGTTTCTGTGTTTCGTTGTAGAGCTGGTCGTCGTTAACCAGTTTACCGAGAGTACCTTCGCCCGTGCCGACCTTATCTGTAATCGTACGGAGATTTGTCATTGTGGCGCTGATATCCTGATAAAGCTGATCATCCTTGGCCAGCAGTTTACCGAGAGTCCCCTCGCCGTTTGCCAGACGCCCGCTGACTTCATTCAGATTGTTCATGGTGGACTTCAGATCGTTATAGACTGTTTCGTCGTTAATCAGTTTACCGACAGTTCCTTCGCCTTTAACCAGTTTGTCACTGACATCACGCAAATTGGCCAGTGTTTCCTGCAGGCTATTATAAACCGTATCGTCTTTAACGAGTTTACCGAGCGTGCCCTTGCCAGCCGAAATCTGATCGGTCATCTCCCGAATGCCCGCTACAGCCGCACCCAGTTCTTCGAGAATGTCAGTCGGTGTGGTGCCGTTAATGACGGCATCTTCCGGAATCAACGGAGCATCCAGAGATCCTTCATTGATTTTTAGTTGCTTGCCGCCGAGCATTGATGAGGCCACCACCTCCACTTTATAGCCTTTGCGGAACTGCACCGGAACATCGAGATCCGCGCTGACAACGACGTGGTTGTTTGTCAGAACAGTCTCTTTGACCACGCCGACTTTCATGCCGCGCAAAAAGACATTATCGCCGTCGCGCAGTCCGCTGATTCGATCAAAACTGATCGCAACCGGATATGTTTTTTTAAAAAAATTCTGCCGACTCAGGATGATGGTAAACACACCCAGAGCGATGAGAATGATGAACATAAAGAAGCCGACCAGGACTTCTATGCTTAGATCTTTATGGTATTTGTCAGACATGTTTCTCCATCCCTTTCTCCCAGGCACCCCGGCGGGTGATGTACTGGGACTCGAGGAACCGTTGTACTGTTTCGTTGGTTGATTTAATAAAATCTTCGGGTTTGACGTTTTCCACAATTTTTCCGCCGTCGATCATCATAATATATGTGCCGATCGCCAGTGCGCTGTGCAGGTCATGAGTCACCACGACACTGGTAATACCGAGTTCCTTGCGCAGATTTTCGATCAGCTGATCAATCAGACGGGAGGTGACCGGGTCGAGGCCGGAGGTCGGCTCGTCATAGAGAATGATTTCGGGATTCATGACAATAGCTCGGGCCAAACCGACACGTTTCTGCATACCGCCAGAAAGATCAGCAGGGAAAACATCCATCGAGTCTTCCATATTGAGCAGGCGCAGTTTTTCGCGGACAGTTTTTTCGATTTCTTCTTCACTCATCTTCGTGAGTTCACGAAGCGGCAATGCTACGTTTTCGAAAACGGAAAGCCACTGCAGAAGCGCGGCTCCCTGAAAAAGCACACCGAAGCGCCGCCGCATGCGTTCCAACTCGAAGCCGCGGGCTTCATTGATCACATCGTCGCCGATACGGATTGTGCCGCTGTCGGGACGCATCAGCTGCACCATATGCTTGAGCGTAACGCTCTTGCCCGCACCGGAAAGGCCGACGATCACAAACGTTTCTCCCTTCGGCACTTCAAAACTGACCTCATCGAGGACGGTTTTTCCGCCGAGCCGCTTGGTGACTTTGTCGAAGGTGATCATATGTAAAACAGCCTTGTGATCATGTAGCCGATAATCAGGATCATCAGGAATGAAGTGATCACGGTCTGGCGGGTGGCGCGTCCGACGCCGACGGCCCCTTCCGTGGTATTCAATCCCTGATAGCAGGCGACGGTGGCGATAATCACACCGAAAACCGCCGCCTTAAAAAGCCCCACATACAGGTCCTTGTTTTCCGCGTTGCGGGTGGCGTTGTCGAGATAAGCCTGAAATGCCACACCCAGTTGGGTGGAACCGACAATTCCGCCGCCAAGAATACCGAGAATATTGGTGTAAACCGTCAGGATCGGCATCATCAAAACCAGCGCAACCAGCCGCGGCATCACCAGAAAACGGTTGGGATCGATGGACATCACTTCCAGCGCCGAAATTTCTTCGGAAACGGCCATCGTGCCCAGTTGCGCGGCAATGGCAGAACCGACGCTGGCCGCGATAATCAGCGCTGTCATGAAGGGACCCATCTCGCGGATCATTGAAACTGCCACGGCCGAACCGATGAATTCTTCCTGCCCGTACCGGCGCAACTCCAGTCCGGTTTGCAGCGCCAGAATCATCCCTGTAAACATCGCCACAACGGTAATCACCCCGAGGCTCTTGATGCCGGTGACATACAGCTGCTGGATGACTTCATGCCGCGCCCTCGGCCTCCAGATGGTACGGATATAAAGCGTCGCGGAAAAAAGCATAAGGAGAGCATTGCCCATATCATGACAGGCAATCAGAATAATCCGTCCGAGACGGCGGAACGACCGGATCGGCAAATCGAGATACCAATATATTTCTTTAAACGGCGCGATCATTTCTCTTCTCCGAAGCGCACAAAGTAAAGGAGACGTACGTTTTGTTTTTCACCGTCTCTTTTATACGCCAGAAGTCCTTTCAGTAAAGACCATTCCTTATGTTCGGCGACGGGCACAATCTCACTGTGCCATGCAAACCAGAGAATATCCTTACGGACAACTCCATCCGTATTTGTCCGCTTATACAGCGTCCAGAGCGGCGCCCAGTTACGTTCAATCGGCGGGCTGTCCTTGAGCGGCCAGAATTCCAGCATCCGGAAACGGGAAACGTCGCCTTCACGTTGCCAGCTCATCAGCGGCCAAACCTTCCAATAGTTGGCAATCTTCGTCTGATTTTCCGGCTCCACGCCCTCGTCGCGCCGGACGGTGTATTCCTGATAGAAAAACGGCAGCGCCATGCGGTGAGTTTTCAGTAGTTGCGGTGTTCCCGTCTTCTCCGACCAGAGCAGCGGCCAGAGCATAAACGTGCGGTGCGTCGGCCCGGCGGAATACTGATCTTCACCCCAGAGCGGCCAGATATAAAACTTACTGTGCTTCTCGTTGTCGATCTTCTGAACAAACGGCCACGGACAAAACAGTCGATTCTCGCGGGTACCGTCGGTGAACCGGAAAAACGGCGGGATCACCCACCAGGTGCTTTCCTGCTCCAGCTTCGACCGTCCGCAGAGCGGAAACAGAATCCACGATTTTCCGGAATCACCCGGATAAAAATATTCAGCAGACGTCCAGAACGGCCAGAGCACAAACTGCTTTTCGTATTTTCCTTCCAGCACCGACCGGCCGTAGAGCGGGAAAACACGGTCGCGCTCAATGCCGGTGCCGCGAGTGTGCGAAACAATCGGCCAAAGCACGCTGGTGGTTTTCACATCATTGATCCGGCTTTTTCCGTACGCCGGAAAAAGAACAAACGCGATTTCGTCGCGGCCCAGGAAATCCTTAATCGTTCCACCGAGCGGGAACAGCGCGAAGTAACCTTTGCCGTTTGCGTCGCGACCCTGAAAATAAACCGGCAAGAGCCAGTTGCGGTTACGCAGATCCGCGTCTTTTGAATCGAACTTGCGGGTGTACCAGAAAAACAGCGCGCGGGAACTCTGCTCGTCTTTGAACTCTTTGCGCGAATAAAGCGGCCAGAGATAAT
>CAZSSI010000121.1:0-4441 GCA_964609345.1 uncultured Verrucomicrobiota bacterium
GGCATCGGATGAAAGATCCCGGGTTCAGCAAAAAGTTCTGGATCCTCACGCTGGGGTCGGCAGGATTGATTCTGCTGTTATTGATCGTCTGGGATCTTTTTTTCCGCTATCCGCAGCAACTTGCGCCTTCGCAGAGCACGTATTCGGCGAGACCGAAATAAGTTTCTACTGCCAGTTTTTAAACAGATCGTTGAAAAAACTGTAGGTTTTGTTTTTCCACTTCTTCCAGAACGGCGGAGCTTTGCGCGCATACGGCGGCGGACTTGCTTCAAAGTCCGTGGGCTGGCTGGCGGTAAACCAGTCCTGACTCATCTGCTGCATATACACCGCACGGTATTCCGCACCGGCCGCCTGAAAGATGAAAATGGCGATCAGGACGAGAATCCATTCGTGGTAATACAGGCCGAATATTCCGCCCGCAACCGCCATGATGCGCCCGATACGTGCCGCCAGTTCCGTCGCTTTAAGCCGTCCGATCCGCGGTGTCAACATCGCGCGGAAGATACGTCCGCCATCCATCGGGAATGACGGCAGTAAGTTGAACAACCCGAGCATCAGGTTGATTCCGGCCAGACTGGCGAACAGCATAACCAGAAAGCCAGTTCCGGCTAGAAGCAGGAAAATCCCTGCAAGTGCAAAACTGGTCAGCGGTCCGGCGACCGCAATGAGAAACTCATCCATCGGACGCGACGGCAGGCGCTCCATCTTGGCGACGCCGCCGATCGGCAGCAGCATAATTTCATGTACGCGGCAGCCTTTGCGAATGGCCACCCACGAATGACCCAGTTCGTGCAGTGCAATGCTGGCAAAGAGTCCAGCCATATAGAGAACGCCCAGAAGGCTGAACTTAAAGGCGGCAAAAATAAGCAGGATAACCAGCGTGATATGTATCCGAATGGGGATGCCCATCACCTTTGTGAGCAGATAAGAACGTTTGATCATGAAAAAATCCTTTGTTTATTGAGAGTGTTAAGGCTTTGGACGGGGGTGTCAAGTTTGCGGGGTCAGAGGATTGACGGGGCGGGGGTGTTCCGGTAGGGTTCGCGGGATTTTATAGAAAAACAGCCTTTTCACAGGGGCGCAACGCAAAGAGAGATACAAATGATCAAGGTTGGTATTAACGGTTTCGGACGCATCGGACGCATGGTTTTTCGCGCATCCGTCGGTCGCAAAGATATGGTAGTGGTCGGCATCAACGACCTGCTGGACGTCGACTATTTGGCATACATGCTCAAGTATGATTCAGTTCACGGTCAGTTCGAAGGCGCCGTGGAAGTCAAAGACGGCCAGCTCGTCGTCAACGGCAACAAAATCCGCATCACCGCGGAAAAAGATCCGTCGAACCTCAAATGGGGCGACATCGGCGCTGAAGTCGTCGTTGAATCCACCGGCTTCTTCCTGACCAAAGAAACCGCTCAGAAGCACATCGATGCCGGCGCGAAGAAAGTTGTTCTTTCTGCTCCGTCCAAAGATGACACTCCGATGTTCGTCTGCGGCGTCAACACCGACAAATATGCCGGTCAGACCATCGTCTCCAACGCTTCCTGCACCACCAACTGCCTGGCTCCGGTCGCCAAGGTTCTGAACGACAAGTTCGGCATCAAGCGCGGTCTGATGACCACGGTTCACGCCGCTACCGCTACTCAGAAAACCGTTGACGGTCCTTCCGCTAAAGACTGGCGCGGCGGCCGCGGTATTCTCGAAAACATCATTCCGTCCTCGACCGGCGCTGCCAAAGCAGTCGGCGTGGTGATTCCGGAACTCAAAGGCAAGCTCACCGGCATGGCCTTCCGCGTTCCGACCTCCGACGTATCGGTTGTTGACCTGACCTGCGAACTGGTCAAGGAAGCTTCCTACGAAGAAATCTGCAAAGCGATGAAAGAAGCCTCCGAAGGCTCCCTTAAGGGCATCCTCGGTTACACCGAAGACGATGTGGTTTCCACCGACTTCCGTCATGAAGCCCGCACGTCGGTCTTCGATGCAAAAGCCGGTATCCAGCTCGACAAGACCTTCGTCAAAATCGTTTCCTGGTACGATAACGAATGGGGCTACTCGAACAAAGTCCTCGACCTGATCAAAGTCATCAGCAAGTAAGTTGACCTGCTCAGTGCCAAGCCGCCTCGGTTTCCGGGGCGGCTTTTTTGTGCCCGGATTTTTCGGCGTCTGGAAGTTGATGAAAAGGCTGGCTGTCGGTGCGCGGAACCGGAAAGATGTGCGGGCTTCGGAATGCGGGTTCCGGGATGCAGGATGCGCGATGTGCGTGTTTTTTCATCCCGTATCTTGTATCCCGCATCCTGCGGTTTGGAAAAGCCGCTAATGATCAACCTTTAACTAAATAACCGAGGTCTCCTCATGTCTTTTGAAAGCGGCTCCATCAGTTTCCGTATGTTCTATGTCCCCGGCAAACTTCCGGCGGATATCCATGAAAAATTTGCCGCCGACGTGCTCGGCTCGGTCGATTACCTGCTCGACGAGGAAATCCACGGATGGGTCGGCCACCGCCATCTGCTCGACCGCGACATCAACGAAGGCTCGGCCTGGCCGTCCGGCTTTCTGCGGCTGACGCTGACGCAGGCCCAGCGGAAAATTCCCGCCTCGCTTCTGCGAGCCGAATGCCGCATGGAAGAACTGGCCCGTATGCAGGCCGAGCACCGCGACTACGTCAACCGCGCCACCCGCAGCGAAATCAAAAAGCAGGTCACCGAACGGCTTTTGCCGCAAATGCCGCCGCAGCTCAAAGGCATCGACTTCTGCTACGACCCGAAAGAAAAAATCCTCTACGCCTCCGCGCTTTCCGAAAAACAACTCGACGCTTTTCTGATCAGCTTCGGCAAAACCACCGGCATCAAGCTGATACCGGTCGATCCGGTATCCGCCGCGTGGAGCGAAGCACGTTGCCGCGCCGACCAATGGTCGCCGTGGAGCTTCGCCGCCGAGCAGTGGGCCGACTGCACGCCGGGCCGCGAATTTTTGATGTGGATCTGGTTTATGTCCGAAGCCAAAGGCGGCGAAGTCGATCTGCCCGAAGGCGGAAAATTTGCCGTACTGGTTGAAGGGCCGTTGCTGTTCGATCAAGAAGAGCAGGGCGAAACCGCCATCCGTAAAGGCGAACCGATGCTCAGTGCCGAAACGCGCGCCGCACTGCTCAGCGGTAAAAAACTGCGCCGCGCCAAACTCACGCTGGCGCGTGGCGAAGAATGCTGGACCGTCACGCTCGATGCCGACTCATTTGCTTTCCGTAGTATCAAACTGCCAGCGACCGAAGCCATCGACGCCGAAGGCCGCTTTCAGGAACGGATGGAAATGCTCGAAACGTTCCGTCAGGCATTCCTCGGTCTCTACGGCACCTTCGTCAAACTGCGCGACGACAAAGGCGCGTGCAAAAAACTCGACGCCGAAATGAAAGCATGGATGTCCGCCCGCCCGTCCCGCAAACTCGTTGAGTAGAGCGGTTTTAGCCGGATAACAGGATCGTTGGAAGTACTGGTGGAACGCGACCTCCGGGCGCGTTTAATCGTGCCCCGCATTGATTTTTCCAAAAGAGGCATTGACGGGAAGGGGCTTTCCACGTAAAACGCCCGCTTGCTTAGGGGATAGGCCCACCATACTAAAGGAGAAATACCATGGCAGTTATTGATTTCGGCGGAACAAAAGAAACCGTCGTCACCCGCAAAGAGTTTTCGCTGGCGAAGGCCCGCAAAGTTCTGAAGAACGAAGTGATCGCGGTTATCGGCTACGGCGTGCAGGGCCCTGCCCAGGCGCTTAACCTGCGTGACAACGGCTTCAATGTTATCATCGGTCAGTCCAAGCAGTTCATGCAGGACTGGAACCGCGCGATTAAAGATGGTTTCGTTCCGGGCAAAACCCTGTTCGAAATCGAAGAAGCGGTTCAAAAGGGAACCGTCATTCAGTATCTTCTCTCTGACGCCGCCCAGAAACTCTGCTGGCCGCAGATCAAGCGTAACCTGAAAGCGGGCGACGCCCTCTACTTCAGCCACGGCTTCTCGATCGTTTACAAAGACCTGACCAAAATCATTCCGCCGAAAAACGTCGATGTCCTGCTGGTTGCTCCAAAAGGCTCCGGCCTGAACGTCCGCCGCAACTTCCTGACCGGCGCTGGCATCAACTCCAGCTTCGGCGTTTTCCAGGACGCCACCGGCCGCGCTGAAGAGCGTTGCATGGCTCTCGGTATCGGTATCGGTTCCGGCTACCTGTTCCCGACCAGCTTTGAAAAAGAAGTAACTTCCGACCTCGTCGGCGAACGCGGCGTTCTGATGGGCTGTCTGGCTGGTGTTATGGAAGCGCAGTACGAAGTGCTCCGCAAGAACGGCCACAGCCCGTCCGAAGCGTTCAACGAAACGGTTGAAGAGCTCACCCAGAGCCTGATCCGTCTGGTTGACGAAAACGGCATGGACTGGATGTTCTCGAACTGCTCCGCCAC
>CAZSSI010000122.1:0-4424 GCA_964609345.1 uncultured Verrucomicrobiota bacterium
AATTCGCTCTTGAGATCCGGCAGTTTGAGCAAATCGAGATGGCAGCACGTCTGGCGCAGACGCAGCAGCGTTTTGAAAATCTGCATACGCGACCGGTTGAAGCCCTGCGCGGCAACCATGTCGCTGATTTTGCGCTTCGAGCTTTCGAGCAGTTCCTTGTAGACCAGATACTGGTCTTTGCTGAGCGCACAGTGCGCAACGCGCTGAATTTTTTCCGGCAGGTCTTTGGCGACTTCCCGTTTGAGGCGGCGCAGCAGGAATGGATGGAGTTTGCGGCGCAGTTTAATTTGAGCCAGCTCGCCGTCTGGGCCGCCGCGACTGATCGGCAGTTCGTAGTGTTCGCGGAAGGCTTTGTGGTTGCTGAGGTAGCCCGGCATCAGGAAGTCCATGATCGACCAGAGATCGGCAACGCTGTTTTCAATCGGCGTGCCGGTGAGTACCAGTTTCTGCAGCGCCCGGATTTTTTTTGCGGCGACCGCGTTTTGTGTCGTGCGGTTTTTTATGTGCTGGGCTTCATCGAGCACCGCGACGGAAAATTCATACTTCAGATATTCATCGAGGTCGCGACGCAGCAGCGCGTAGGACGTGATGACCAGATCTTTTTCGCCGATCGTCTCCCAATTCTCATGGCGGTCCGATCCGTGCATTTTCAGCACGCGAAGGTTCGGCGTAAACTTTTCGGCTTCTTCGGCCCAGTTTTCAACCAGGCTGGTCGGGCAGACAATCAGCGCCGGTTTGCCGCTCGCTTTTTCGCTGAGCCGCTCCAGCTGAAGCCAGACGAGCGCCTGCAACGTTTTGCCTAAACCCATTTCGTCGGCCAGAATTCCGCAAAAGCCGCTGCGTTCCAGATAGCGGAGCCAGTACACACCGTCCTTTTGATACGAGCGCAGCGTTGCTTCGAGTTTTTCGCCGAGCGGTTCGGGTTCAATTTTCGCGTCACGATTCTGCGTCTGCGCTTTTTTCAGCCAGTCCGGCGACGCTTCAATATCCACGCCGTCGAGCGACTGAAGCGAGGATTGGACATAGGCGGCATAAATATCGTTCATACGGAATGTACCGGCTCCGCCGCCCGCACCGAACGCGCAGTCGCTGAACACTTCCCGCGCGGTTTCGATGGCGTCGATGTCGAGCAGAACGGTGCGACCGTTCTTTTCGACAAACGCCTCGCCCATATTCAGTGCGCGCTGAATTTCACTTTCGCTCAAACTCTGCCCGCCGCTGTTTTCGTACGCGTAGCCGACATCAAAAAATCCGCCGCCCGGCGTTTCGTTAATACGGATGACTGGCGTGGTAAACTCCGCTTCATCCATAAACGGCGCGACGCGCCCCTCGAGTTCGACGCGCCAGCCGTAGCGGCGCAGGCGAGGAATGGCGCCGCCGAGAAAATTCAGCACTTCGCGCTGGCCGACGATTGAAGTGAGCAGGTCGCCACGGTGTCCGCGAAACCCGGAGAAAGCCAGTTTTTCGAGCGCCTGTTTTTCGGCATCGGGGTTGCGTACGCCATATTCGAGAATGTCGTTGGGCGACGGGATGGCGAAGCCGCCTGCAACTTCTTCGCGGCAGGCGATTAGAATCGTGCCGCTGTACTCGGCGTAGAGCTTGGCGGCGAGCGACGCCGGACTGCCGCTGACGATCAGGCGGAAGCGCGGTTCCGCAGGTGTCAGTGTGAAAAGATCGGACGAAACTTCCGTGTCCACCCGGATGAGGTTTCCAAGAGTCGGAAGTTCGTGATTTAAAAAATGAGGCACGGCGGGCCGGGCGATGCGCGTCGGGTTGTGATAGATGCTGCGCAACGGGCCGGGCAGCAGTTCGTCCAGTTTCCGGAATGTGTTGCGCGCAAAAACCCAGCCTTCGCGGGCGCCGATGATAAATAGCGGACGCTCGCTGATTTCCGGAATCTCCACATGCATGGAAAGGTTCAGTTCACCAGAGGCTTCGTCGAGATCCATGCGCAACCGCGTCCCGACGGATTCAGGAATAACGGTGAGCGCTTCGCTGGTGCCTTCATCGATCAGCGGCTTGTTGGCGCAAAGCTGAAGGATATTGATAAAGTCGGCTTCGCTGGCGACAAACCGTCCGCGGGCCGGGCCGTCGCAAATGTCCTCCAGAACAAACAGCAGGTTTTCGTCGCGCGGCGTGAAGGAGAGCGGCAGGCCGGGCGGAATTTCGTGCAGCAGAACGCGCTTGTTTTGGAAATCGGCAGTGCAGCGCAGCGGAAAGCGTCCGCCGAGCGACTGATCGCGCCAATTGGCTTCCAGCGTCAGGCGAAGAATGCCGGATACAGCTTTCGGATGAGTGGAGGGAACGCGGGTGATGTATTTGGTTTCATCCACGTCCGCGAGGCGGGCGGCCCGCAGTTTTTCTTTCTGCGCTTTTTCCTGACGGAGCGGATCACTGTACTGTCTAACCGCTTCGAGCCCCAGCGCGACAAGATGGGAGCAAATGAGGCCGCGCTCCTGATTGTCGCGACACGGACAATGATTATCGACGAGGCCGTCGGGCAGGATTTCAAATTTGGTGCGCATGCCACGAATGCCGACGGCCAGCTCGCCGGAAACAAACGGGTGATCATATTCCACTTTTTCGACAACGCCGCGCTCGAACAGCAGCTTGCCGTCGCGAAACGACTTCCAGCCGGCCCAGTCCTGCAAAATTTTCTGTGTGAACGGTAATGCCATAAACTTTCTCTGGAACACAGAAATCAAGGATCAATGGATTATCGGGGGTTCCCAACACCATTGTTCCAAACTTCCTGTGTTCCACTCATCCGTGCCGACAGGGCACAAAGAAATGCATCCCATTCTTTACAAACCTTGGGAAATAGCGAGACGAATTTTCCAAACATTGGAAAAATGGCGGATTATTCTTCTACGACGGATGTGATGATTTTTTCAAACCGCTGCAGGCCGCTTTCAAGCGAGTGTTTCTTTGCGACGAGCTCGCAGGCGCTACCAGCCATTCGTTCGGCAAGCGCACGATCAGTAAGCAGCCATTCGACGCTCTGGGTAAAAAGCTCCGGCGTATCGGCAACCAGACAGTTGACGCCGGTTTGTGCCTCAATGCCCGCCATTCCGAGAGAGGTGGATACCACCGGGAGGCCGCCCGCCATCGCTTCGAGCACTTTGGGGCGTATGCCGGAGCCAAGCCGAACCGGTGAAACAAAAACACTGGCACGGCTCCGATAAGGACGGATATCATCGACCTGCCCGGTGACGACGATGCGCTTATCTTTTTCTGCCAGTTTTCGGATTCTCGATCCGGCATCCGCACCGACGATATAGAATTTGACGTCGGGGTGCCGCTCACTGAGACGGGGCCAGACGTGGTGATAGAACCACAGCGCGCCGTCTTCGTTGGCCGGATCACTCATGAAGCCGGTGAGAAGAACGATCGGTTCTTTGGGAACCGGCGGAAGAGCCTGAAGATATTGTATGTCCACTCCGGCGGAGGCGACGGAGATGCCGAGATCCTGCGCATAATATTGCATGGTGAAGCGATCTTGCGGTGTAAGAACCAGAATGCGGCCTGCACAGCGGTACATGTTGAATTCGTATTTCCGGAGTCCGCGGAGCTGGGGCAGACTTTTCAGGTGGAGTTTTAAATTTATTTCGCCCAGTGCGGAGTATTTTTCATAGGAAGCAGTGACACACCGGTGACAGGAAATCACTTTATTGATCGCCGAAAGGTAGGGATTTTTATAAAGGTACTGCCCCATTTCAGAAAATTCGGCGATGATGATGTCGTACTTCCCGTGTTCGCTCACCTCTCCGACGGCCTTCATCATCTCTTCGGAATAGCTTTTCCAAAATACCGCCGGGCGGCTTAGAAAAAGGTAGTCATGAAAAACACGAAGCAGGATATTCCGTCGCGGATGTTGCAAGGTATGAAGTTCTTTCAGTAGCGGCTTCAGGGAAACAAGCTGTTCTGTCGTTTCGTTCTGTATAAACGACAGAAGCCCAACATGATGTCCCTGTTCCGCCAGATAGCGGATGCGCTGATAAATAATGCGGTGTCCGCCGGCAACTTCTGCGTGAGGGAGTTTGTTGGTTAGAAACAGTATTTTCATGATGAGGCGTGTCTCAGTAAAGCTCCTGCACCAGCACCATAAATTCTTCGGGGGTGTAGTCGTTCAGCGTCCGCCCGGTGTCCTTAACCTTTTTTTCAATCCGTCGACAGATCGTTTGCAACGCTTCGTGTGTTTCGCCGGAACCCATAAGAACATGGTATTGATCCGCCTGCGTGATTCGAACGTGCCCGTCTTGCGTGTCAAATCCGACGCCCAGCAACCCTACAACCCGGCTTTGTCCGGCTTCTCTCATTCTTTTATCCATTCCCTACTTGCACTCGGCGTCAATCTCTGGCTTATTTTCCGTTCTTCTGCCCGATTGTGTAATGGTAGCACAGCAGACTCTGAATCTGCTTGT
>CAZSSI010000123.1:0-4393 GCA_964609345.1 uncultured Verrucomicrobiota bacterium
TTCAGTCCGAGATCGAGTTCCTTTTCGCAGTCGGCGAGGGTCAACGTGACTTCCGCCATGCCGAGCGGTTTGTGGGTGTCGGTACCGTTAAAAATGCAGTCCTCCATCGAAGAGCCGCGAATGGCGGTTGGGCGGGACTCGCCGAGCACCCAGCGGATGGCGTCGGAGACATTACTTTTTCCGCAACCGTTCGGGCCGACAATCGCCGTCATGCCCGGCTCAAACTCCAGACGGGTTTTTTCGGCGAAACTTTTAAAACCAACAAGCTCTACAGATTTCAGGTACATTGTGACTTGATAGCACGCACAGCCCCTCCGGCGCAATAGTTCAGGCCGCCAAAAGTCACTTTTATCGCACCTTGGGGAGCACCTTGGGGATCCAGTTGTGGTTGACGATGCCGGTGATGACCATTAGCTTCTGGCGGCAGGGCGGTTCAGAATGTCGGAAGGATGGCTGACTCATGTCGAAAAGCAGTACGGAAGCTTCGAATACAATTTCTATCTGGCATACGTTGACTGCCGGCGCGGCACTGGCGGAACTGAAATCCGGTGCGGTCGGGTTGAGTACCGACGAAGCCCGCCGCCGTCTGGAGGAATACGGGCCGAACGAACTCCAAGCCGTCCGCCGTGTGTCGGCCTGGCATCTGCTTCTCGAGCAATTCAAAAACGTACTGATTATCATCCTGCTGTTGGCTACCGGCCTTTCCGCATTTCTCGGCGAAGGCATCGAGGCGGTCGTCATCGGCGTAATAGTTCTGTTCGCCGTGGGGCTCGGATTCGTTCAGGAGTTCCGCGCGGAACGGGCCATTGACGCTCTGCGTAAAATGGCGGCGCCCACGGCCACTGTGTTGCGCGACGGCAATGAGCTCGAAGTTCCGGCGCAGCATTTGGTTCCCGGCGACATCATACTGCTACAGGCGGGCGACCGTGTGCCAGCCGATGTACGGCTCATCGAATCGATCAACCTTCAGATTGAGGAAGCCGCGCTGACCGGCGAGTCGGTGCCGTCCGAAAAGCACATCAATCCGATTCCCAATGCGGATGCCGCCGTGGGCGACCGGAAGAATATGGCCTATGCCGGAACGTCGGCCAGTTACGGCCGCGGCCGCGCCGTGGTCACGGCCACGGCGATGAATACCGAGTTCGGCAAAATCGCCAAAATGCTTCAGGCGGTCGAAACGGAACGCACACCGCTCCAGAAAAATCTCGATAAGGTCGGCCACATGCTGGCGCGCGTCGCGCTAGTCATCGTGCTGCTGGTTGTCGGACTGGGATTGCTGCGCGGCCAGCCGTTTATGGAAATGCTGATCTTCGGCATCGCGCTGGCCGTGGCCGTGGTGCCGGAAGCCTTGCCTGCGGTAGTGACGATTTCGCTGGCGATCGGCGTGCAGCGCATGGTCAAGCGGCATGCGCTGATGCGCCGTTTGCCCGCCGTGGAAACGCTGGGAAGCACCACAGTCATTTGCTCGGATAAAACCGGTACGTTGACGAAAGATGAAATGACCGTCCGGAAGCTTTATGTCGCGGATCGCCTGTGGGATGTTTCCGGCGCGGGCTATGAGCCGCAGGGCGAGTTTCTCGTTGATGGCCGGGTCGCGGAACCGGACGCGGCGCTGAAACAATTTCTGCGCGCCGCCACGCTCTCGTCCGACGCTCACATGGCGCGGCGCGAAGACGATGGCCGCTGGCACGTCAAAGGCGATTCTACGGAAGGCGCGCTGGTGGTGGCCGCCGCCAAGGCTGGTCTTATCAAAGCGGAACTTGAACAGCAGTCGCCGCGCACCGGTGAAATTCCGTTTACGTCCGAAACAAAACGGATGACGACCCTGCATGCCGCGCCGGAAGGCGCGGTGGCTTTTTCCAAAGGCGCGCCGGAAATTATTCTGGCTTCCTGCACGCATGTGCTGACCGGCAAAGGTGAAATACCGCTCGACGACGCGGGGCGGAAACGGATTGTCGAAACAGCGGGGCATCTGGCCGATCAGGCTTTGCGTGTGCTGGGCGTGGCGCAGAAATCCGGCGCGACGCTCGAAACCGCTGAGCACGGCATGACATTCCTCGGACTGGCCGGTATGATTGATCCGCCGCGCACCGAAGCCGCTGAAGCGGTGAAGAAGTGCGAGCAGGCTGGCATCCGCGTGGTCATGATTACCGGTGACCATCCGGCGACGGCGCAGGCCGTGGCCCGCGAGCTGGGCATTCTGAAAGATGGTCGCGTCATTACCGGCACACAGCTGGACGCGATTTCTGATTCTGATTTTGCCCGCGAGGTGAACGGTATCGACGTCTATGCGCGGGTTTCTCCGGCCCACAAACTGCGGGTGGTGACTGCGCTTCAGCAGAACGGAGAAATCGTTGCCATGACCGGCGACGGCGTTAACGATGCGCCGTCGCTCAAAAAGGCGGATATCGGTATCGCCATGGGCATCACCGGCACGGACGTCAGCAAGGAGGCGGCGGCGATGACGCTCACCGACGACAACTTCGCGTCGATCGTGGCGGCGGTTGAAGAAGGGCGCGGCATTTTCGGCAACATTAACAAGTATCTGATGTATCTGCTTTCCTCCAACCTCGGCGAAATGCTGATTATGGTTGGCGCTATGATCCTGGGCATGCCGCTGCCGCTGAGTGCCGTCCAGATTTTGTACATCAATCTGGCGACGGATGGACTGCCCGCGCTGGCGCTGGCGGTGGATCCTCCGGCGCACGACTTGATGCAGCGCCCGCCGAGAAATCCGCGTTCTGGCATTTTCACCCGGCCGGTTGTAATTCTGATGACGGTGGGCGGTGTCTGGTCCGCTGTCGCGAATCTCGGCCTGTTCGCCTGGGCTCGCGCTCAAAACTTTCCGGCGGAGAAATGTATGACGCTGGTTTTTGTGTCGCTGTGTCTGGTGGAATTTTTCAAGGCCTTCAGTTTCCGGTCGGATCGGCACAGCGCGTTCCGGCGGACGTTTGCAAACAAGTGGTTGAATCTGGCAATTTCGTGGGAATTGCTGTTACTGTCTGTTATTGTTTATCTGCCGTTCATGCACAAACCGTTTGGAACATTCGCCCTGCCGCTTTCGGTCTGGCCGGTGCTGCTGGGTGTGGCATTTACGATTGTGCCGGTGCTTGAAGCCATGAAATGGGCGATTCGCCGCGGCTGGGTGAAGTAAAGGAGACTGACGATGATGTTGAAAAATATGAACCGGATCGAAGCCGTAGCGGCGGTGGCGGCGGTGGTCTTTCTGGCTGTCGGCTGTCTGCTGGTACTGCGCCCGTTCGTGTCGGCCATTCTGTGGGCCGCCGTGCTCACCTACACCACCTGGCCGTTGATGCTGCGGTTACAGCGCGGGATGAAAGGGCGCCGCACGCTGGCCGCTTTAACAATGACCGCAATCATCGCGCTCATTCTGGTTTTCCCGTTTGTGCTGGCGGGAATTACGCTGACAGAAAACGTGTCGCGGCTCGAAGAGCTGTTCCGGGCCTTGCAAGGAGGATTGCCTGTCGCCGCCCCCGACTGGGTGAGGCAGTTGCCGTGGGTCGGTCCGGCTATCGAACACGCCTGGCCGGGACTTGCGCAGGACACCGGCTGGCTCTCCACCAGCGTGAAGTCTGTCGGTATGAAAGCTGGCGGGTGGCTACTGGCTCACAGTATCGATTTCGGCAAAGGAATTCTTCAACTGATACTGAGCGTGATCATCATGTTCGTATTCTACCGGGACGGCGAGCGGGTGTCGGCGCGGATTTTCGCCGGAGCGCAGCGCATAGCCGGTGATGTTTCTCAGCGTCTGCTGTTGATCGCCGGGAATACGGTTCGTAGCGTCGTTTACGGCATCATCGGAACGGCATTGGCTCAGGCGATTGCTGCGGCGATTGGACTCTGGATGGCGGGTGTACCATCGCCGTTTCTGCTGGGCCTGCTGACATTCCTGCTGGCACTGATTCCGGGCGGGCCGCCGTGTATTTGGATCCCGGCCTCGATCTGGCTGTTTCATGCGGGCCATCCCGGCTGGGGTGTTTTTATGATCATCTGGGGATTTTTTGTCATCAGCGGAATCGACAATTTTATCCGTCCTTATTTAATCAGCCGGGGGTCGAACCTGCCCTTTATTATTGTTCTGCTGGGCGCGATCGGCGGCGTGGTCGCCTTCGGGTTTATTGGACTTTTCCTGGGGCCGGTGCTGCTGGCTGTCGGCTATGCACTGATGCGTGAATACACGGCCAGCCGTGGATCAACCGATGACGAACTGCCGCCGGACTTGCCAGCATAACAATTCCTGAGTCCGATGATTGGACACTCGTTCTTCTTCGGAAGATCACCTATTTAAATACCGTGTATCTCAAGGGTTGTTTTCCTGCTTCTTCACGGAAGTGCGTCTTTAGGTTGAAAAAAGCAGCGGGTTGTCATTTCA
>CAZSSI010000124.1:0-4390 GCA_964609345.1 uncultured Verrucomicrobiota bacterium
CTTTCGGCGTGCGTAAAAAACGGCATCACGAGAAGCAGGCAAATTAAGCGGGCTGATTTTTTCACTTCCGCCTTTTTATTTGAGGGCGGCGAGCGCGGCGTCGTAGTTCGGCTCCTGCGCGATTTCCGGAACCTGTTCGGTGTAGATCACTTTGCCGGTTTCGCTGACGACGATGACGGCGCGGGAAAGCAGTCCGGCCAGCGGGCCGTCGGCGATGGTGACGCCGTAGTGGTCACCGAACGCGGAACGGAACGACGACGCGGTCACGACGTTTTTGATTCCTTCGGCGCCGCAGAAGCGGCTCTGGGCGAACGGCAGATCCATCGAAACACAAAGTACGACGGTGTTTTTTAGCGCGGCGGCCTTTTCATTGAATTTGCGCACCGACATGGCGCAGACGCCGGTATCAATGCTCGGGAAAATATTCAGCACCAGCCGCTTGCCTTTGTAGTCCGCCAGCACGGTTTCCGAAAGATCCTGCTTAACCAGTACGAAGTCCGGCGCGGAACTTCCTTGGGCGGGCAGTTTGCCGATGGTGTGAATCGGGGTTCCTTTGAAGGTGATGGTAGCCATAGATTTCTCCTTGTTTAGTGTCAGGTCTCGATACCGATTTATACGAAGAGGGTTGCTTTTACAAGCCGCAACCCGTTCAATGTGCGCCTTATTAGAGGATTTTTGACATGAGTGCTTCTGAACCAAAAAGAACTGTTGCGATCGTTGGCCGGCCGAATATCGGAAAATCGGCGCTGTTTAACCGGATTGTCGGACGGCGCGTCTCGATTGTGCACGAGGAACGCGGCGTGACCCGCGACCGCGTGGTTTGCGAAGCCGAATGGAACGAGCAGTATTTCGATCTGATCGATACCGGCGGCCTCGGAACGATGGATTCCGGCTCGGCGCACGACATTATCGTGGACAGCACGAATAAACAGGTCGCCGTTGCCATCGAAGACGCCGCGGCGATTCTTTTCGTGGTCGATATCACGTCCGGCATTGTTCCCATGGACGAAGAGGTTGCCCGGCTGCTCCACCGCGCCAACCGGCCGGTGTTTATTCTCGCAAATAAGGCAGATACTTCCGCCCGCGACGAACAGGCGGCCGAATTTGAAAAGCTCGGCTTTCCGGTATTTCCGGTTTCCGCGCTCCACAACCGCGGCATTGATTCCGTCCTGCAAGCCGCAATGGCCAAGCTTCCTGCCGCGCTTCCGAGAGAAAAGCGCACGCCACTTCGCGTGGCAGTCGTCGGCCGTCCAAATTCCGGTAAATCATCTTATATCAACAGGTTACTAAACAGCGAACGCGTGATCGTTTCCGAGATCCCCGGCACGACGCGCGATAGCATCGAGATCCCTTTTACCATCGGTAACGGTCCGCACGCACGGCACTATATTCTGATCGACACCGCCGGCATCAACCGGCGAACACGCCTTTCAGGCGCGGTCGAGCACTACAGCAACCTGCGCGCCGAGGAGAGCGTTGAAAGCGCCGATGTCGTGATTCTGCTGATGGACGCCACCGAAGGCCCAAAACTTCAGGATAAAAAACTGGCCGCAAAAATCATTGAGGCGCAAAAAGGCTGTATTCTTGCGGTAAACAAGTGGGATATAGCCGAAGCAGAGGATGTTACACAAACCAAGTATGAGCCGGCACTTCGCAAAGAAATGCAGTTTCTCGACTTCGCCCCCCTGCTCTTTCTTTCCGCCAAATCAGGCTACAATATTCGGAAGAGCGTGGAACTGATCGATTACATTTCCGATCAGGTTCAGCTCAAGCTCTCCACTGGCGTACTGAACCGGATTCTCCAGGATGCCGTGCAGAAAAATCCTCCGCCCAGCGTCAATGGCCGACCGCTGAAGATTTATTATGCGACACAGGCTGGCGTAAAACCAGTTCGCGTTAAGATGTTCGTAAATAACACGTTAAGAGCAACGTCAGGATATAAGCGGTACCTCGACCACGAAATCCGCAAGGCATTTGGTCTTGAAGGCGCGCCGCTTGACCTTAAGTTCGTGCCCCGCCCACGCCCCGATCTGGAAGAGAAAAAGAAGAAACGCAACGGATAACGGGCGTTTATCGGCCAGCCTTGATCCATACGGATAGGATAGAAATATCGGCAGGATTGACGCCGGAAATGCGTGAGGCTTGACCGAGATTTTCCGGCCGGATTTTTTTCAGCTTTTCGCGCGACTCAAAGCGCAGCGCAGTAATGGCTTCATAATCCATGCTGGCGGGTATGCGCTGTTTTTCCAAGGTTTTGAAATCCACCATGCGCCCTTGTTCCCGTTTGATATAGCCTTCGTACTTAATGGCGATTTCGACCTGTTCCACGACTTCCGGCAGTAATTCGGGCTTTTCGCCAGGTAATTCAGCATAATGGCTGTCTTGCCGACAGAGAATTTGTGCCAGCGATGCACCAGCGTGGAACTTTTTCCTCAGGCGCGCGATCTCATGGTCGATTTGATCCTGCATCTGCACCGTTTCTTCCAAATCATTCGCCGAAAAGATATTCAGCTCCTTTGCGCGTTCACGAAGCCGGAACCTGGCGTTGTCCTGCCGGAGTGTCAGCCGGTGCTCCGCCCGCGAAGTAAACATCCGGTACGGCTCATCGGTGCCTTTCAGAACCAAATCGTCAATCAAAACGCCGATATAAGCCTCATCGCGGCCTAGAACGAACTCCGGAAGCCCAAGAACTTTGCGTGCGGCATTAACGCCGGCGACAAATCCCTGTCCGGCAGCCTCTTCATAACCGGTTGTTCCGTTGATTTGCCCTGCAAAATAAAGGTTTTCGACGTTTTTAGTTTCTAAGGTGTGGTAGAGCTGGGTCGGCGGCGCATAGTCATATTCAATGGCGTAGGCTGGACGGATAAACACTGCGTTTTCAAGGCCACAAATGGAATGGATCATTTCGACCTGAATATCTTCAGGTAAACTGTTAGAGGTTCCGTTGGGATAAACTCGCACATTATTGCGGCCTTCCGGTTCAATAAAGATGTGATGTGAGGTCCGCTGCGGGAATTTCACGATCTTATCTTCAATAGATGGGCAATACCGAACGCCCGCTCCTTCAACCAAACCGCCATATAAAGAGCTTTTTTTCAGGTTGTCGGCGATAATCTGGTGGGTCTTTTCGTTGGTATGGGTCAGCCAGCACGGAATCTGATCGGTTCCGGGTGGCCATGGGCGAAGCGCTGTTCCACGTGGAACGATCGCTGGATTGCCTGACGACTGTTCCATGTGGAACATCCGCCAATCTCGTCGTGCGGCCTGTGAAAAAAATGGCGGCGGCTCATCGCCCGGTTGGATGGACATTTTCGAATAATCAATACTGTCTTTGTGAATCCGCGGCGGCGTACCGGTTTTCATCCGGCCAAGCTCAAAGCCTAGACTTTTTAGCGAAGCAGAAATGTCATCGACGGCACGTTCACCCCAGCGTCCCTCATGAATGACGGTTTGCCCAATCATGACCCGTCCGCGCATAAAGGTTCCGGACGTCAGCACGACGGACTTGCCGACGATCTTTTCGCCAGATTCCAGAACAACTCCGCGCAATTGTCCGTTTTCAGTCCAAATTGCGGCAACAACATCCTCGGCGATATGGAGTCTTTTTTGCGCAGCAAGAACTGCCTGCATGCGGGCAGGGTATAGGTCTTTATCACACTGAGCGCGGAAGGCCTGAACCGCCGGTCCTTTGCGGGTATTGAGCGTTCTGAACTGAATCCCGGTGTAGTCCGTATTGCGCGCCTGCTCTCCGCCTAATGCATCTAACTCACATACAATGTGTGATTTAGCTATTCCTCCAATGGATGGATTGCACGACATCCGGCCAATAAACATCTTTTCAAGACTGATTAAAAGCGTGGTCGCGCCGAGCCGGGCGGAAGCCAGCGCAGCCTCGCATCCGGCGTGCCCGCCGCCGACCACAATCACATCATATGACTTGTTTCTCATGGAGATCAGAATGATGGGGCGACGGAAAAATAAAACCAGATTTTTCTTCAGCAACCGCCAGAGCAATCCTGCTATCCTTTTGTCATGAAACAGAACCTATTCGACCTGATCCCGGAAAAGGCGCCGAAAGAGTTGTTTACTGAACTGCTGTCGGCAAACAATGTTCGCATTGAGCGGATTGTTTCTTTCGGGCAAGACTCACCAAACGGGTTGTGGTATGAGCAGGCGGAAAACGAATGGGTTCTGTTATTGGAAGGTTCCGCGCAAATTCGATTCGACGACCGATTGGTCGACCTCGCGCCCGGTGATTATTTGAATATTCCTGCCGGAGAACGGCACCGCGTCGAAAAAACTGCGGCAAACGGACGAACCGTCTGGTTGGCTATTTTTTACAAATAGAGGCTGTTTTTGGCTAAATTGATGGTGAAAAGAGACAAAACAA
>CAZSSI010000125.1:0-4376 GCA_964609345.1 uncultured Verrucomicrobiota bacterium
CGCTGAATGTTTGAGCGGTGCCGGTAGATGGAGAGTCCGCCGAGCAAGGTGAGTGCGGTGGCGACGACTGGGCCATAACCTGCTGTCCAGCCGGTGATGATGACGACGAGCGTGGCGATGACGGAGCCGAGCGAGACGTAGCCGGAGATTTTGAAGACGATCACCCACGTTGCCAGTCCGATGACGACGGCCAGCGGCGCGACGCCGAGCAGTACGCCCGCGCTGGTGGCGACGCCTTTGCCGCCTTTAAAGTTCAGGAAGACCGGAAAGTTGTGGCCGAGAATCGCGGCCGTTCCGAAGAGAATCCCGAAGGTCGGGTCAACTTTCCCGAGGAGCGGGAAAAGTGCCGCCGGAAGGTAGCCTTTCAGCGCGTCGAGTACGAAGCAGGTGATGCCGAGCGGCTTGCCGAGGCAGCGCAGCACGTTGGTTGCGCCGATGTTGCCGCTGCCCTGTTTGCGGATATCCACGCCTTTAGCTTTTGAGATCAGCAGACCAAACGGAACGGAGCCGATGATGTATGAAAGTGCGGCGAGAAGAATAACGGGTAGTGTCATGCTTATTTTCCGAAGAGAGAGTTGCCGAGGCTCTTGAGCGAGTCTTTGACCGCTTGGTTGCCTTCGAGTCCTTTGACGTTTTTGTCGAGCTGCTCAGAGAGTGCGTTGCCGACGGCTTCGCCAAGAGTTTGATTGGTTGACGCCGTGGTATTGGTTCCGGGCGAGACTTGGTCAATCAGTTGCTGAAGGGCCGGGCTGTCGGAAATTCCCTTTACGTTGTTGGTGAGCGCGCCGACCAGCGCTTCGCGCGGCGCGGCATTGGCATCGACTCCCAGCTGTTTTTTAAGTTCGCGCAGTCCGAGAGTTTTTCCGATTTTCAGTCCCTGTTCTGAAAAGAGCGATTGAATGGCGCCGGTGATATCCAGCATCGGACGCTGGAGTGTGCCGTTGAGCGGCAGTTTGAGCGTCGTGTCGCCGATTTTTGCGTCATAGACTTTGAGGTCTTTCAGCACTAGGTCGATACGCGACCCGTCGAGCCGGCCTTTTGCACATGTGATGGACGGTTTGATAGAGAACGTGCTGCTTTCCAGATTATTTTTCTTCAGCAGGTTGCCCAGGAATCCGGCGTCGATATCCAGAATGCTGCCGGTGGCATTGAAGCTGGGATTTTTTGGATCGGTGAGCGGCTCGAGAATCGCGTTCAGGTCGGTTACAAAATTATCTTTGCCGTGATCCATTGAGCCGCGCAGAACCAGCAGGCTGCTCGGCTGGCCTGCGGCGGGAACGGTGAAGAGGTCGCTACCGGTCAGGCGCAGGTTCAGGGCGTGTTCCTCGTTCTGTTTGGAGTCGACATATTTAACCACGGCATCCACGGCGATACGGCGGATATGCACCGGTATAGGCTTCGCTTTTGCAGGTTCCACGGCAGGTGCCGTCTGTTGCGGAGCCGGTGCTTTATTGCTCTCGACCGGCTTCAGGGCGTCGGCCAGTTCTTTGACGTTAAACAGCTCTTGTTTATTCCGCTCAATAACCAGAATCGCGCCCTGAGCGGTCAGCTGTTTGACGACGACCGGGTCGTGCTTCAGCAGCGACATCATTTCAACTTCAATCAGACATTTGTCGAACGTGAGCAAGGTCGGTTCTTCATAGCCCTTGAGGTTGCGGACGGTAAAGCCATCGAGTTCCGCGGTGCCCGTGAAGAGGTTGACCGAGGCGTTGGTGATGCTCATGTCGAGGCCGTACATTGTTTTAACAGCCGGGAAGACATTCTGGTTCAACGCGGTCGTCAGCCCTTTGGTGAGAAACATTTGCAGACCGACACCCAGCAGTGCGACGATCACCAGCAAACCAGCTAAAATAATTCCGAATATTTTCATGGCGGGGAATGTACTCGGAAGAAGGGGTAAAGGCAACAAAGCACCGCGGCACAAAGTGCGGCGGTGCCTTGTGGGGTTCGGGCGGCTATTTCTGCTTAAGGACATCCCGGATTTCTGTCAGCAATACTTCTTCTTTCGTCGGAGCGGCTGGCGGAACCGGCGCGGCGTCTTCTTTTTTCTTCAGCGAATTCATCCCCTTGACCACCATGAAGATGGCGAAGGCGACGATGGTGAAATCCAGCAGGGTCTGGATGAATTTGCCGTAGTTCAGCGTTACGGCGGCGACCGAACCGTTGGCTTTCTGGAGTGTAATGACTAGATCCGCGAAGTTGACACGCCCCATGAGCAGTCCGATGGGCGGCATAATCACATCCGCCACGAACGACGACACGATTTTCCCGAACGCACCGCCGATGACGATACCGACCGCCATATCAATCACATTGCCGCGCATGGCGAACGTCTTGAACTCTTTCAGCACCTTCATGATCTGCTCCTCCTGGGTTGCCGGGCATCAAACCGCCCGTTTAGGCGGAGATTAGTCGGAAGAACCCCGAAAGGCAATAAAGGGATAAAAATTAACCACGGAATACACCGAAGACACTGAAAGGAAGAGATTCCCGTCGTTGCGTTTTTCTAAACCTTGGAAACTTCCGTGTGTTCGGTGTATTCCGTGGTTAAAACTGTTCCCAGAAAGAGGGTTTTACGGTGATGGTTTTACCTTCCCAGACAAAGCCGCCGCGCTTTTCGAGTTTCTGAATCAGTCGGCTGAACGTTTCCGGCGTAGCGCCGATGGCGGAGGCGATATCCTTTTTTGGGAGGTCAGGGGTAATTTTTTCCTTTTCGCCGTAATGGTCGCGCAGGAATTCGACGAAACGCGCCTCGACGTCCATCGAGGTGAGTTGCTGGATGCGCTCGGCGAGGTAGCGTTGCTTATGCATGAGCATCGCCATGAAATCGTTGCGGAACGCTTCTTCATTGAGCAGTTTTAGAAATCCGGCGCGCGGCAGTTCGATCACCTCGGCTTCGGTACAGGCGACGGCGGTGACGGGATACTTGCTTTTTTCGAACAGAATCACTTCGGCGAACAGTTCACCCTCTTTGACGGTTTTGATGACGATTTCCCGCCCGTCAGCATTCGTTTTAACCAGCTGGATGTTGCCAGAGGTGAGCAGGTAAACCGCTTTACCTTCGGAACCTTCCATGAAAAGCAGATCGCGCTTTTCCACTGTGCGGCGGCGGCTGAGTTCAGCCAGCCGTTTACAGGCGGTTTCGGAAAGTCCGCTGAAAAACTTTGCGGCACGAATCAACTGGTAAGGGTCGGTCATGGCGGGAGTTTAATCACGAACGGGCAGATATGGGCACAAAAAAAGGATGCCGGGAAGGCATCCTTTTCGATGAGATTCAGAATCGGCTTAGGCCAGAAAGCGGCGGCGGATCCAGAACCCGGCGACGAGTACCAGCACAGCCATCGAGGCGGAAGCTGGTTCGGGAATCGGGGAGTAGGTGTAGATTACTTTTCCTCCAAAAGTTCCTGTGGGGGTATCAATCGAGATTCTTCCATCGGTACCAGTGTACTCAATAAATGTGTTAATTTCTGCATTCGCTGTAACATCATAAGATCCGGCACCTTGATAGTCGAGGATGTCACCACTGAAGATATTCGCACTTCCGGTTTTTTTAATTGTTCCGGGTGTCCAGAGTGCATAGTCACTGGCTCCTGTATTGTTAAACACAAGCGCATTGTCACCTGAGGTGGCGGCAAGAGAGAATATTTTGTTTGTCGCGATGCTTAAATCAGATCCAGAAAGGCCAATATCTCTGGCAGTTTTGTATAAACTGGGTGTCTGTGAAAGTGTGAGGCCGATGTGCCGAAGCTTGGCCGTTGCGTTTTGAACGCTACCAGAGTCATTGTCCATCTGGAATTGGCTGTCAGCCAGCATCGTCCAATATTCAACATACACTCCAGTCAACGTTCCCAAAGCAACGTCAAATTTTGACAGAGAGAAGGTCGAGTTCTGAGAGCTGACCATAGCAGCTGAGTTTGAGTAGGTCACTGTATTGGCCTGAAGCGTTTCGGCGGCGACCAGCAACGCGGCGATTATAATGGATGTCTTTTTCATAGGATTCCTTTTTAAAATTAAAAACGTCTTTTTTCCGAAAAGACGCGCGCACTAGACCACAAGGACTGTCTTCTCGTCAATCTCAGTTGTGAGAAAAAAAGATTATTTTTTTGTAATGGGATTGCTTACAGACTGTTAGAGCGCAAATTAGCCGTGATGGCAGCAGCTCTTTTTTTTGCGAGGCAGAACAGTGTAAATCAGCAGTCCGGTCAGGATGAGTGCACAAATTTGTTCAACATATCCGGCCGTTGAGGCGTGTTGATGGACGTGTTCAGCGATGATCTGAGTCGTCAGTATCCGGTTCAGAATCCAGCCGGCGATCAACGAGCATCCCGCCAGTGTAACCAGATAGATTGCAACTGCTTGGCGTCCCATTGTTTTAA
>CAZSSI010000126.1:0-4280 GCA_964609345.1 uncultured Verrucomicrobiota bacterium
CGCGCCGAGGAATGGAAACTTCAGCAGGTACAGGATTTTATTCCGCTGCCGATGACGCCCGCCGCCGCTGTTTATTATACCGGCCTCGACTACGAAACCGGCGAGCCGGTCCCGATTGTTCGCGGCCTCGCCGAACGCCGGACGCAAATGAAGCAGCTCCGCCCGCATACAAAACGTAGCCGGACAAAACCTTAACGCTTTCCAACCTTTTTAGAAGAGGGTAAAACCAAGTGGTTTTTACGGGGGATTTCTTATGGGTAAGGCAAATGTCAATTTAATCTGCGATATCGCCGAGCTGTCGTCGCTTTTTGAAAAAAGCAGCAGCCTCGACGATTTTTTGCAGACGGCCGTCAGTGTGGTGGCTTATCACATGCAGGCGGCAGTCTGCTCTATTTATATTTATGACGACAAAGATCGGATGCTCACGCTGTGTGCTACTCAGGGGTTGAGTCCGGACTCGGTCGGTAAGGTGAAGCTAAGACTCGGTCAGGGACTGACCGGCCTCGCCCTTAAAGAATTACGCGCAATCCGCGAAGCCCGCGGGTTCCTCAGTCCGAAATATCAGCCGGTTCCAGGAATTAACGAGGAAAAGTATCAGGCGTTTCTTGCCGTTCCGATCCGGCGCGGCTTGACCCGCGTCGGTGTGCTGGTTGTGCAGGATCCGGAGCCGGACTATTTTGATAAAAAAGATGAACAGGCTCTGGGCGCTATTGCCGCCCAGCTTGCCGCCGTGATCGAAAATGCCACGCTGCTGCAGGAATTACACCGGCGGGATGATGTTGTGATAAAGCCGCAGGAGCAAGCGGCGCCGAAGATGATTAGGGGCCGTCCGGCCAGCGGCGGCGTGGCGCAGGGTAAAGCTACTTTTATCATTTCAGGACGAGGCGATTCTTTTCGGGTGCCGTCCGGCGTTCCGGACGGACTGACTGTTCAAAACTTCGATCTCGCACTGGAACAGACCGAACAGCAGCTTAAAGAGTTGCAACGCGAAGCAGATGAAGAGCTTTCCGATGTGGCGCAGTTGATTTTCAGCGCGCACTTGCTGATTCTGGCAGACGATGAATTTTCCGGTGAAATCCGGCGGCGCATTGAGAAGGGCCAGGCGCCCGCCGAAGCGATTGTTGAGTTGGTGAACCGCTATATTCAAATTTTTTCTGCCAGCCCCAATCCCCGTTTGCAGGAAAAAGTACACGACCTTAAAGACCTCGGTCACCGCCTGCTCGAAAATCTGATCGGCGGCGGGCGTGTTCATGGTGATTACAGCGGGCAGATCATTGTGGCGGACATGTTGCTACCGTCGGATATCCTTAAGCTGGCAACGGAAAAAGCCGAAGGCTTTATCGTGCAGGGCGGGGTGACTTCGCATAATGCCATCATCTGCCGTTCGTTGCAGAAACCAATGGTGATGATCGACCCGCAACAGCTCGAATTTTTCTGCGAATCCTGCGACATGCTGATGGATGGCGATCAGGGTTCGATTTATGTCCGCCCGTCGGACGATATCCTGAAAGAATATGCCGAACACCGTCGCACGGTTGAGGCGCTGGAAAAAGCCCCTTCTGTTAAAGCGGAAACGTTTACAGCGGACGGTACGCGCATTCATCTGTTCGCCAATATCAACCTGCTGAGCGATTTAAAGCTGGCTGAAAAATTCCGAACGGAAGGGATCGGGCTTTATCGCAGCGAATTTCCGTTCATTATTCGCAACGCGTTTCCGTCTGAGGAGGAACAGTACCGGGTTTATAGCCGGATTGTGGAGGCGATGGGCGGGCGCGAAGTGACGTTCCGGACGCTGGATATCGGCGGCGATAAAGTTCTTTCCTATCAGGGTGAGGCGGAAGAAGCCAATCCGTTTCTGGGTCTGCGCGCCATTCGTTTTTCGTTGGTACACAAAGACATTTTTTCGGAACAGTTGCGTGCTTTCCTGCGCGCCGGCATCGGCGGTAACACGCGCATCATGTTTCCGCTGATTTCTTCGCTGGATGAATTTATTGAAGCACGCGATGTGCTTTACAGCGCCATGCGGGAGCTGGATGAGCGCGGCGTGTCGTATAATCGAGACACGAAGATCGGAATTATGGTGGAGCTGCCGTCCGCAGTGGAGTTGATTGAAGATCTCGCTCATGAAGTGGACTTCATGTCGATCGGCACCAACGATCTGATTCAGTATATGCTGGCAGTTGACCGGACGAACGATCAGGTTGCGAAGCTTTATCTTTCGCATCATCCGGCCATTCTGCGCGCGATTGAGCGGGTGGCCTCCGTGGCGCGAAGCCATCGCAAGGATGTTTCGATCTGTGGTGATATTGCCATGGATCCGAAAATGATTCCGTTCCTGCTGGGCGCCGGAATTACCAAGCTGAGCCTGCCGCCTAGGAAAGTGTATGACATCCAGCAGGCGATTGAAAAAATCAGCATGGAAAAGGCGGTCTATACAGCTCGTCGCATGTTGGTCGCAAGTCGCATCAGCGATGTTGAAGCCATTATTAATGGATACAATTCGGTATCTTGATAATGCAATAAGACAAAATTGTTTCGACAGACAAGGCCATCGCCAATATCTGATATTGGTAGTAAAATCCATTACTTATTAATATCAAGCTATTTACACAGACATATTTTTCATATAAATCATATCGGCACAACTTTTGCTTTAAGTATACCGAAGTACAAACAGAAGGAGAGTTGTATGAGGAAGAAAGTTATGTTTGGCAGAGCCGGTCTGCTCTGCGGTTTGTTCGGCATCTTGGTGATGCTTGCGGGAAGTGGATACGGTCAGGATGTGGTGGCTGGAGCGGTTGCGGAGGTTGCCGCAGCTCCGGCAGCAACGGTGAATTCGGGTGATACGGCGTGGATGCTGATAAGCACGGCGCTGGTTTTCCTGATGATCCCCGGGTTGGCCTTCTTTTACGGCGGCTTGGTCCGCAAAAAGAATGTGCTGTCGATCCTGATGCAATGTTTCGTGGTCATCTGCCTGATCACCCTGCAATGGGTGCTGTTCGGGTACAGTCTGGCCTTCGGCCCGGATGTGAAGGGTTGGATTGGCGATCTGAGCTGGTCTTTCCTGAAGGGTGTCGGTACGGAACCGTTTGCCGGTTATGCCGCGACGATTCCTCATTCGGTGTTCATGATCTTCCAAGCCATGTTTGCCATCATCACGCCTGCGTTGATACTTGGCGCCTTCGCGGAACGGATGAAGTTCTCGGCGTTCTGCGTGTTCATGCTGCTATGGTCGACGCTGGTGTACGATCCGGTTGCTCACTGGGTCTGGGGTTTGGGCGGATTCCTGTCGCGCTTTGATGCGGCTGGCAACGCCGTGGCCGGAGCGCTGGACTTTGCCGGCGGTACGGTCGTTCATATTAACGCCGGTATCGCTGCGCTCGTCGCGGCGCTGGTTCTTGGAAAACGTGTCGGCTCGATTTCGCCGCCGCACAACCTTCCGTTTGCCGTTCTTGGCGCAGGACTGTTGTGGTTCGGCTGGTTCGGGTTCAATGCCGGCAGCGCGCTGGGCGCTAACGGACTGGCAGGCAGTGCTTTTATCGCCACGCATATCGCCACGGCAACGGCCGGTCTGGCCTGGGCTCTTTGTGACTGGCTGTGGCACAAGAAGGCCACGACGCTTGGTATGATCACCGGCGCAGTTGCAGGTCTTGTCGCGATTACTCCGGCTTGCGGTTTCGTATCGCCGATGAGCGCGGTCTGGATCGGCGCAGGCGCTTCGATCATTTGCTTCATCGCCGTCACGTTCATCAAAGCCGTGTTCAAATATGATGACACGCTGGATGCCTTCGGCGTACACGGCGTGGGCGGTATCTGGGGTGCCATCGCAACCGGTATCTGGGCTGAGAAATCGTTCGGCGGATTTGACGGTCTGCTGCACGGCAACCCGGGACAGTTCCTGATTCAGCTCAAAGCCGTTGCGGTTACGATTACCTATTCGCTCGTGATGTCGTTCATCCTGCTGAAGCTGGTGGACAAATTCATCGGCCTGCGTGTTACCGAACACGAAGAACGGGTGGGGCTGGACCTGACTCAGCACAAAGAAGCTGGCTACACAACGATTGACTAATCGAAAGGAATAAAACCATGAAATACATAGTCGCAATTATTCAACCCGACCGTTTGGACCCGGTTCTGGACGCCCTCGAAAAGGCAGAAATCCATCTGGTAACCGTTTCAACGGTGATGGGACGCGGACGGCAAAAAGGCATCGCCGCGGTTTACCGCAGTCACAAGGAGGCGGGCAGCCTGCTGAAAAAAGTGAAGCTGGAAATCGTCGT
>CAZSSI010000127.1:0-4277 GCA_964609345.1 uncultured Verrucomicrobiota bacterium
TCGGTCTGCCGGAGCGCTGCCGCGTGGTCGAGCTGAAGCAGGCCTGCTACAGCGCGACCGCCGCGCTGCGCATGGCGATGGGTCTCGTCGCCATGAAACCGAAAAGCAAAGTGCTGGTGATCGCTTCCGACGTCGCCCGCTACGAACTTGGCAGTCCCGGCGAATCGACGCAGGGTTGCGGCGCGGTGGCGTTCACCGTCTCCGCCGATCCGCGATTGCTGGCGATTGATCCGGAAGCTGGATTTTATGCTGACGATGTGATGGATTTCTGGCGGCCCAACTATCTTTCCGAAGCGCTGGTCGACGGTAAATATTCGACGCTGGTTTACATCAAAGCGTTGCTGGAGTCGTGGAAACAGTACGCCGCCGAAAGCGGACGATCACTCAGCGACTTCGCCCGTTTCTGCTACCACATTCCTTTCACCCGTATGGCGGAAAAGGCGCACCAGAAACTGGCGAAGGGCACTTCGGACGAAGAATTGAAACGGGTCATCGGCGAATCGCTGATTTATAGCCGGCGCGCGGGCAACTGCTATTCCGCTTCGCTTTACGTCGGTTTGGCTTCACTGCTTGATAACGCGGCGGAGGATTTGTCCGGCAAGCGCATTGGGCTTTATAGCTACGGTTCCGGCTGTGTCGGCGAGTTTTTCAGCGGTGTCGTGCAGAACGGCTATCGCGATGCGCTGTTTGCCGCACAGCATCAGGCGTTACTTTCCGGGCGCACCGAGCTGACGTTCCAGCAGTACGAGGACATTTATCACTACGGCATTCCGACCGACGGCGGCGAACATACATTCCCGCAGTACCGCACCGGGCCGTTCCGCTTTGCCGGAATGCAGGGCCATAAGCGCATTTACGAGAGGGCATAGTGAGTACTGCGTATTACGTACTTTTTATTCAATACGAAATACGCAGTACGGAGTATGAATTAGACACCTCTTCCTCACAGTTGTACTTTTTTAGCGACGGTGGTTTAATTCACTAAACATGAAAGCGGTATCCCCAGGTAAACTGATTTTGAGCGGCGAGCATTCCGTGGTGTACGGAAAGCCGGCCGTCGCGATGGCGATTGACCGCAGCGTCACCGCCACCATCGAAGATTCCGACGACGGACAGATTTCTTTCGAGATGCAGGGCATCAGTGAGCGCGATTCGTTCACGATGCTGGCGCTTCAGGATTTCAAACGCCGGGCACTTCACAACTACCACCTTTTTCTTGAAGGCAAGATGGGCATCCGCGACGTGCTCCATAAGCCGGTGGATCTTTTTAAATTCGGCTTCATCACCGTGCTGGACGGACTGCACCGCAAGATGGATAGCGGCATTGTCATTAAGCTGAAGTCGAGCATCCCGCTCGGTAGCGGAATGGGATCTTCCGCCGCGTCGGTGCTGAGCGAGCTGCGCGCCCTTGGCCACTATCTGCGCGTCGACTTCAAACCCGAGTGGTATTACGAATTCAGTCTGGAAACCGAAAAACTCCAGCACGGCCATCCCAGCGGCGTGGATTCCTACATTTCGCTTTACGGCGGATGTGCCGCCTTTCAGAATGGCACGGCGCGTTCCGTGCCGCTGCCGCGCATGAAAATGTATCTGGTCGAAACCGGCTCGCCGGAAACGACCACCGGCGAATGTGTCGTGCAGGTCAAGGAACAGTTTCAAAACGACATGATCTGGAATGATTTTGAAGCCGTTACTAACGAAGTCGAAAAAGCGGTTCGCGAAAACAACGCGTCGGTTATGCGGTCGCTGATGCGCGAAAACCACCGGCTGCTTTGCCGCATTGGTGTGGTACCGCAAAAAGTTCAGCAGTTTGTCGCCGACGTTGAAACAGCAGGCGGCGCGGCCAAGATTTGCGGCGCTGGTGCAGTCCGAGGACAGAACGGCGGGGTCGTGCTGGTGATGGCCGACTTTATGCCGACTACGCTCGCCTCCAAATACGGCTACAAGGTTTCGCCGGTTCGCGGCGATCCGCTCGGGACGAGAATTGTATGATTGGCGATTTAAGATTTTCGATTTTGGAATGAACAAACAATCAGCAATCATCAATCAGCAATCATCAATCGCAACATCAGCGCCTGGGTCGCTGATGTTGCTTGGCGAACACGCCGTACTCCATGGTCGCCGCGCGCTGGTTTGTGCCATCAATAAACGAATCACCGTTTCGCTCTCAACAATTGATAAGAGGATCCTTCGGATCGTTTCAGACCTTGGACCCTACGAAGCACCGCTCGGCGAGTTGACCGATCATCCCGACTTCCGCTTTGTGCTCGATGCGGTGAAGCAGTATCCGCTGACGCAGGGAATTGAGCTGAAAATTGAATCGGAGTTTTCGAGCGAGATCGGGTTTGGTTCGTCCGCCGCCGTCACCGTCGCCACCCACGCTGCACTGATGCGAATGGTAGGGACGGCTGTCCCAGCCGTCCACGGACTCGGAGATCGGTCCCTACCTTTGGAGGATGTGTTCAAGCGTTCTCTCGCAACCATTCACCGTGTGCAGGGGCGCGGATCAGGTGCAGACGTAGCGGCGAGCGTGTTTGGCGGAGTCGTCGCCTATCGCGCGGAACCTCTGGAAATTATTCCGCTCAAACAATCCTTTCCGCTGACGGCGGTTTATTCCGGCGCGAAGATGAAAACGGCGGATGTGATTCGCTATCTCGAAGAACGCCGCGCGCTGAACGTCGATTATTTCGAGCGCATCTTTGACCGGATGGACGCCAGCGTCGACGAAGTGATTGACGATTTTTCGCAATTGGGTCGGATGCTGATTCTGAATCAAAAGCTGATGGAAGAAATGGGGCTTTGCAACGCCGCGCTGGCGGAAATTATTCAGGAGTTCCGCGATCTGAAAGTTCCGGCAAAAATTTCCGGCTCCGGCCTCGGCGACTGTGCCATCGGTCTCGGCGAAGTTTCAAAAGTTGGAAAATTTCAAACGTATAACCTGCAAGTCGATCCGTGCGGTGTGTCGGTAGATGGTTAACGACTATCGATTACCTTTGGCCCGGTTGTGAGTGATGCAAAGCATCTCGCAGTTCTTGGCCGTACTCTTGCCGCCTTTGCTCCATGCGGCGACATGGTCGGCATCCATTTCGTCGAACCTATAAATCCTGCTCTTGTTCGCGCCGTGCCCAATCGCGCAATGTGGGCAGTTGGACTTGCCCTTGCGTTCAGCCGCCTGTGTCTGCTTAGCGTATGTGGCCCGCTTGACTGGTGTGTCGAAGACCCGGATCTCCAACAACTTCGTGTCGACAGAGCCACCCAATAGGAACTCGAAAATCCCCTTGCGGTTAGTGACACAGTCATCGGCGGCAAGCCTGTTCACATCGGCGGACATTTTTTTCGGGTCGTATGATTTGCCGTGATATTGCTCGTAAAGTCTGCCCCACTCCAATCCCCGCATTTCCGGGAGAACGTCGGCAAATACGGTTGAAACCCAGTCAATCACGCTGTTGAAGTAGGTCTTCAGCTCATTGATGTTGTTGTCCTTGCGATGAGCGCTCATGTAGCCGCCGATATCGCCTTTGCTCACCCAGTCCAGCGCCCGTTCCAAGAATTCCTGCCGGTTTGCGCTGCCCTTGATGTACGCGCTCCATTTCTGGATGTTCGCATTCTGGCTGTTGCTGAATTCGGCTTTCGCAAGTGTCACGAACGGCCCGGAGTAAATGGCGTTCAAGAGTTCTTGGGCGTTGAGGGGCACACCTGCGATGTTGATCGTCTCAAACCACTGTTTGATCTTGGTTTCTGTGCCCTCGCACTCGTAAATCAGCAATTTCGAGTCCAGAATCTTGGCTTGCTGGTCGGCGGGCAGGCTGTCGAAGTTTTTCGGATTGCCGTTGTCCATGATCGCAAACTTGTTCGTAACGAACCGACCGATGCTGGTGATCCGTTGCTGGCCGTCCAGCACCTCGAACTTGTTCTGCGCGACCTTGTTGAAATAGATCAGTCCCAGCGGATACCCCTTGAGCAGCGATTCGATGACTGCCTATTCCTTCTTCCCGCCGCCGTCCGCATAGATGTAGTTGCGCTGGTACTCCGGCTGGATGGTAAGCTTTCCGCCCAGTCCGTACAGCCCTTTGCCTTCTAATTGGTTGTACACAAACCCGGCGCAGATGTCCGCGACGGCAATGTCGGTTCTCAGCGAAGTATTCACTTTTTTCTCCCTTTTGCAGGCTGGGCACTGTGGCGGCGGCGAATGAAAAGGCGTTTGTAAACTCTTTGGCCTTGGACTAGGGCGTGTTAACACTATTTACAAAAAAGACCCGTTCCGTGTATATTGCCGG
>CAZSSI010000128.1:0-4268 GCA_964609345.1 uncultured Verrucomicrobiota bacterium
AGTCCGCGATTGATCAGAAGCCGCCCGATGGAGGCGGCAGTGATCCCTTTGCCGAGTGAAGATACAACGCCGCCGGTTACGATAAGATATTTCGCCATGTTCCGTTCCAAAGTCATGTTTAGAGTGCTCGTGCTACGGGACGGCACTTTAAGGAGGTCGTACGGAGTTGTCGAAGGAATAGTTTCCGAAAACGATTTAGAGTGTGCAGTGTTGCCACTTCCTTCGGGCGTTGCCTCGTAAAACGAGGCCTCTCTCCCGGAGGTCGAGTGCCTGCACTTTGTTCACCGAAGCCAGCGCGGGTGCATTTTTTTGGCAAAAAAAAACGGCCCCCGCAATTCGCAGGGGCCGTTCGGAACCGGTTATTAAGCAACCGGTTCGAAGTATTCCTTGCCGACGCCGCATTCAGGACAAACCCAGTCATCCGGGATGTCTTTGAACGCCGTGCCGGGGGCGATACCGTGGTCTGGATCGCCGACCGCCGGATCATAGATGTAGCCGCAAGGTACGCAGGTATATTTAGCCATGAGATATCTCCTCTTTTTAACTTACATGATTTTACCGAGATTTTCCATAAACGCCATCCGGCGTTTGGCATCATCTTCCGCCTGCTTGAAGAGCGATTCCGCTTCCTGCGGGGCGGCTTTGAGCAACGCGCTGTAGCGGCGTTCGCTGCGGATGAATTCCTGAAAGTTGCCTGTCGGCGGTTTGCTTTCCCACGTGAAGCGCTTGCCTTCTTCGCCAGCCGGGTTGTAACGGTAGAGCGGCCAGTAACCGCATTCGACGGCCCGTTTTTCTTCCATCTGCGTCTTCATCATGTCGATGCCGTGCGCAATACACGGAGCGTAGGCGATGACGATCGACGGGCCGTTATAGGCCGCGGCTTCCATCAGCGCTTTCTGCGTCTGCATGCGGTTGGCGCCCATTGAAATCGAGGCGACGTACACATAGCCGTAGCTCATGCACATGAAGCCGAGATTCTTTTTACCCATCCGCTTACCGGCGGCGGCAAACTGAGCGACCGCGCCGATCGGGGTGGACTTGGACATCTGTCCGCCAGTGTTGGAGTACACTTCGGTGTCGAGCACCAGAATGTTGACGTTCTTGCCGGAGGCGACGACGTGGTCGAGTCCGCCGTAACCGATGTCGTAGGCCCAGCCGTCACCGCCGAAGATCCAGACGCTCTTGTCAGCGAAGAAATCCTGCAGTTCAGTGATCTTAGCCAGCACTTCTTTCAGCTCGCCCGAAGCGGTTTTTAGCGCGCCCGGCAGAAGCATTTTGACGGCGTTTTGTGTAATGACCGCCGCATCGTTGGCGGTGCTGCCGACTTCGAGCGCCTTGCTCATCGCAGCGGCGAGGTCTTTATCAACGCCCAGCGCGGCAGCCCGAGTCGTCAGATCGCCGAGCATCTTGCGATTCTGGTCAACGGCCAGGCGCATGCCAAGGCCGTATTCCGCGTTGTCTTCGAACAGCGAGTTGCCCCATGCCGGACCGCGACCTTCTTTGCTCTTGCAGTACGGAACCGCCGGGAACGTTCCGCCGTAAATGGAGGAACAGCCGGTGGCGTTGGCAACGATCATGTGTTCGCCGCAGAGCTGGGTAACCAGTTTCACATACGGAGTTTCGCCGCAACCGCCGCAGGCGCCGGAGAACTCAAACAGAGGCTTCTTGAACTGAAGACCTTTGAGGGTCGTTTCAGCCGCGCCGTCGAGCACATTGTCCGGAAGCGCTTCGAAGAACTCAGCGTTCTTGCGTTCGCCGGCTTCGCGCTCTTCTTCGATCGTCTTGAATTCGAGCGCTTTGGTCTTGGCCGGGCAGGTTTCTACGCAGACGCCGCAACCGGTGCAGTCTTCGATGTAAACCTGAATCTTGTATTCCAGATTCCGGTCGTTCTTGGTGTTCGACTTGATTGTGCAGAAGCTTGCTGGCTTGTTAGTCAGGTCTTTCGGATCCATCTGCTTGGCGCGGACAACCGCGTGAGGGCAGGCCATGACGCACTGGTTACACTGAATGCAATTTTCTTTCACCCAGTGCGGAACGCGTGGAGCAATACCGCGTTTTTCCAGCGCGCTGGTGCCGGTCGGCAGGACGCCGTCGTACGACATTTTGGAAACCGGAACTTCGTCGCCTTTCAGCAACAGTACCGGTTCCATCACGTCTTTGGCGAAACAGCCGGGCGCTTCGTTGATCAGCACCGGGAAAACAAACGACTTGGTGATCGTCGCCGGAATCTTGACCTGTTCGAGCGCGGCGCAGGCTTTGTCTACGCAGGCCCAGTTCATCTTGACGATGTCTTCGCCCTTTTTGGCGAAGCTCTTCTTGATGGCGTTTTTAATCAGCTCAATCGCCTTGTCTTCCGGCAGTACGCCGGAGAGTTTGAAGAAGGCAGTCTGCATGACGGTATTGATGCGGCTGCCGAGACCGGCTTCCACCGAAATCTTCAGCGCGTCGATGTTGAAGAACTTAATCTTGCGCTGAATGATAATTTCCTGCATCTCGCGCGTCAGGTGATTGAACACCTCGTCGCTCGGGATTTCGGAGGTCAGCAGGAAGGTTCCGCCTTCTTTGATGCAACTGAGCATGTCATAGCGGCCGATGTAGGCCGGGTTGTGACAGGCCACGAAGTCGGCGTGCTGAATCAGGTACGGATAGTTCACGCTGCTCTTGCCGAAGCGCAGATGCGAAACCGTGATGCCGTAGGATTTCTTCGAGTCGTACACGAAGTAGCCTTGGGCGGTCATGTCGGTGTTGTCGCCGATAATCTTGATCGAGTTCTTGTTCGCGCCGACGGTGCCGTCGGAGCCGAGACCCCAGAACATACAATTCACGACATCCTTGGCTTCGATGTTCATTTCCTTGCCGACCTTGAGCGACAGGTTGGTCACGTCGTCGTTGATGCCGACCGTGAAGCCGTGAGTGGCCGCGCCGTCGATGTGGTCGTAAACCGCTTTCACCATCGCCGGTGTGAATTCCTTGGAGGAAAGACCGTAACGGCCGCCGATGATCTTGATGCCCTTGTTGTCAAGAGCGGCAACCACGTCGAGGAACAGCGGCTCGCCGATTGCGCCCGGCTCTTTCGTGCGGTCGAGTACGGCGATCTTCTTGACGCTCTTCGGCAGACAGCCGACGAAGTGCTTGGCCGAGAAGGGGCGGTACAGACGGACTTTAACCAAGCCGAGCTTCTCGCCTTTGGCGTTGAGCTGGTTAATGGTCGCTTCAATCGTGTCGCAGGCCGAGCCGATGGCGATGATTACTTTTTCGGCATCCGGCGCGCCGACGTAGTCGAACAGGTGGTACTGGCGGCCGATCTTGGTGGCGACTTTGTTCATGTAGTCCTGCACGATTTCCGGCAGAACGTCGTAGTACTTGTTGCAGGTTTCGCGGCCCTGGAAATAAACATCCGGGTTCTGCGCGGCAACTTTCAGTACCGGCGACTCAGGACGCAGACCGCGCTTGCGGAAACGTTCGATGAATTCCGGCTCCAGCAGAGTCTTGATTTCGTCGTAGGAAATTTCTTCAACCTTTTGAACTTCGTGTGAGGTGCGGAAACCGTCGAAGAAGTTTACAAACGGAACCTGACCCTTCAGTGTCGAAAGATGGCTGACGATCGCGAGGTCCATCGTTTCCTGAATGCCGTTAGCGGCGAGCATCGCCCAGCCGGTGTTGCGGACGCTCATCACGTCGGAGTGGTCGCCGAAAATCGAAAGCGACTGCGCGGCCAGCGAGCGGGCCGAAACGTGGAAAACCGCCGGAAGCATTTCGCCCGCGATCTTATACATATTAGGAATCATCAGCAGCAGACCCTGCGATGCGGTGAATGTCGTTGTCAGCGAACCGGCGCTCAGCGCACCGTGAACGGCACCGGCGGCACCGGCTTCAGACTGCATTTCCGTCACGCTCACCACGGAGCCGAACATATTCTTACGACCTTGGGCGGCCCAGGCGTCTGCATATTCACCCATGTTGGATGAAGGGGTAATCGGATAAATCGCCGCGATTTCGCTAAAGGCATACGCTACGTGCGCTGCTGCTGTATTTCCGTCAATCGTCACCATTTTCTTACTCATACCTGACTCTTTCTCCTGAGGTTTGTGCGTTTCTATTTAAAATCCGTGAAAACTCTCATCTCCGGTTTATTGCTTTTGCCGCTTTCCTGCCGGTTTCCCGTAAAAAAGGGGTTCGTGCAAAATCACTTTCCGCTGTTTGCCATGCGGAGCCGAGAGAGTTTCAAAAAACGCCCCCGAACAGAAGCCTTTTTTCCGGCGAATTTT
>CAZSSI010000129.1:0-4259 GCA_964609345.1 uncultured Verrucomicrobiota bacterium
GGTAATGCTGATGCGCCGCGGCCTTTTTGAAATGATCGCCGCCGCGCACTAAACGCTCAGCGGCGTTTACGGTGCGACGGCACCGAAAGTGTTCCGTTGAAAAACTCGATGATGTGCCCCTTCTCAATCAGCCAGCGCAGCGGATTGAGAATTTCTTTGACCGCATCGGAGTTCTTTTCGGCACCGGGCCGCAAACCTTCCACCAGCTGATCGCGGGTCGAACCTGGATGCTCCGCCAGATATTCGAGAACGACGCGAATATGCGCCGCCGTTTTTTCGGGCTGAACCGGATCGGGTTTCACGGAGGTGATGAAATTGATGTTCTTACCAGCCTTGAACGTCTCCAGATGCAGATGGCGGAAGGCCGCGCGCAATGCAAACGAAACGGACAGCGGGAATCGGCTTTCGCGTTCCCAGGCTTCGCGCACCATGCGGATCAGATTGTAGTCTTTGATTTTGCGCGCCAGCGAGGATGGCAGTACGGCGCGGGTGACTTCTTCAATCTCCGCGTCGGCAATCTGCGTGCGGACATATTCTTCGGCCTGCGGAAAAGTAAAATCTTTCACTTCGCCTTCGGGCGCATCTTTCAGCCGGTAAACAGTTTTTTTGGAAGATTCCAGCTTCCATTTGGCAATCAGCTCTTCGTCGCGGACGGTCTGAACCTTTTCTTTAAAACGGTCAAACGGCATGCCGGAAAAGCGGGTGTTGTAAACTTCCTGAAGACGCGCAGCATAGCTGTGATGATTCGGCGGACCGATCAGTACGTCGCCGATTTTTCCGATCATCGGAAACACGCCGGTCGGCGGTTCAACTTCGATGTCTTCCTTGGAAAAGAAATCTTCCAGATGGTCGTCGAGAAGCTGGTGAACCAGTGCGTCGCGGCTGGTGGCGACCATTTTGGAGCGCTTGCCCTGATAAAGCTTAAACTCCTTGGCACCGGGCTGAATTTCAATTTTGACCAGATGACCCTTGGGATCAGCCAGAAACAGATTGGCCAGATCCATCAGCGGATAGGCGCGTTTACTGTGGTGAATCTGGCGCACCATAGAGGCCAGCCACTGTTGCTCCGGCAAAAACTTGATTTCGACCGGCAGCTCAATTCGTTCTGGACGCGGAGCAAATTCGCGGCGCGGCTCCTGCGCAACACGCTCTCCTTGCGGCGCACGCGGCGGAGGCGGACGGCCTGCGCCGCCAAAAGCATTCGGACGCGCACCTGAAGAAGGACGGTCGCCAGAAAAAGAACGCTCTTGCGGAGGACGGGACGGTCGGGCCGGGCCGTCCCGACGGTCGCTGCGTTCGCGGCGCGGGCCATCATGGCGGTCGCGCGAGGACGGGCGGCGTTCGGAGCGGTCGTCCGATGCGTAGTGGTTGGCGGCGGGCCCTTTTTTAGCCCACTGCGGGACAAAATTGAGATCGAGGAGAATGTCCTCGTCGGGACGGGATACATTCTGCGGAATAGCTGTTTCTTCGGACATGGGTAAAACCTTTTGATTGAGCGGCCATTAGTATACGCTTTTGAGTGTTTGGAAAAGGAAAAACAGGAAGCAGACGATGCTCAATTTTCAATATTCAATACTCAACACCCAAAGAAGTGGGTTAAACTAAACAGAAAATTGAACATTGAGAACTGAACATGGAACATTTTAGGACATCGCCAAAGCTATGAAACATCCTTCAATAACCCCAGAGTCGCTTGAAAAGTACTCCTCTGCCGTCACGCTTTCGGATATGGAAATCTTTGTTTTCCCTGAACTGCTCTACGCCCTGCTGCTCGCCAATATCATGAGTCCGCGCATCTGGAAGTGGCGCGATGACCCGTGGTTCGCCAAAATCGACCAGATGAATCCGCGCAAAAAGATCGACCGGCTCAAGCAGTACATTATTGATCATTACGAGTTCAATCTCGACCTCGACACCTGGGGCCTGACCGACCAGCAGACCGAGATGAACCGTTTTACGCCGTTCATGGACGCCAAGACCATCAGCGCCAGCAACGCGCTTTTCGGTTACGAAGGCGACAAGCACTATTTCGATCTCGATATCCGCCGGCACTTCGGCCTCGAAAAATACACGTCCGAAGTGATCCCGTACTGGAAGACTGAAACGGTTGAGGCGATGGATGCGTTCGGACGGCGCGAAGGCTACCGCACCGGCGCGGGCGAATGCGTTTCGCTTTCCACGCTCTACGCCGCCGCGCTTTTTATTGTCTGCAGGGTTCCGCTCGAAGACATTTTCCTGATGGCTACGCCGCTCCATTCACAGAACTTTGTGGCCGTCGGCGACGGAGTCCTCACCAACAACCGGCGTATCGTCACCAAAAACATGTGGTTCAACGGCACCGAGCTGACCGACAAAGCACAGCGCGCTCTGCGCCATGAACGGATCACGATGGTATTCAACAATACCGGCTATGTTCATTGTATCTATCCGGAAGCCACCATGGAGCCCGCGCACTACCAACGGTTCAAAAAGCAGATTGGTGAGTACCTCTCCACCGAAATCACCTTTGAAATCCTCGCCAACTTTCTCCGGCAGAATTCGAAGTTCCAGAAATGTTTTCATATCTGCCACGACTTCCACGGAAAGAAACGGTGGATATCCGCCGAACGCGCCTATGCCTACGAACACAGCGCGCCGTTTAAAGTCGGCGACAAAACCCGCACCCAGCTGCTCGAAGAAATCGACAGCGACGAATTCTACTGCGAGCCGATTCCCGGGAGGATCTGCCTGCCGAAACTGGAAGAATTTTTCAAAAACAACCCGATCCAGCATTATGACGCGGCCAGCATGGCGGAACTGGGTGCAAAACTCGAATGCAGCAGCTCCGGTAAAAACGAAATGCTGGCTGAACTGGCAAAGTTCGTCCATCTGGAACCGGAATTCCCAGATTTCGAAAGTAAAGTTTCCAACCCTTGGAAGAAACTGGAAATCGTTCCCGGCATGGCGCGCGAAGAAATCATCGCTTACGTCGAATCAATGCGTACGGAAAACCGTTCCGCCGACCTCGCCTTCTACGCCCTGCGCGACCTCAGCCGTACCGACTGGACGCCATTCCTGAAAGCCGCGCTGGAACGTAATCCGGTCTGCATCGAGGCGACAAAAGCACTGAGCGACCATGAACTCATCCAGGCTTTAGAACCGATGAGTTCAGAATCGATCTACGACGGTACGCGCCTCGCCCAACCCGACGAAGTCTGGAACTACAAAACCGGCGACGGCCTCGAAAAAGCCATCCTGCTCGCCAACATCTGGAAAAAGCGTCACCCGGAAGAAGGAATTGAACTCACCGTTCAGATTGATCGGGTTGAACTGAAGCTTGCGGGACAGCCCCGAACGTTCACTTCAACCAAAAAACTGACAGCCGACTTAACGCTCTAACCTACCAGCTGTAGGTGTATCCGTCGTCAGTTTTGCGTTGGCGGGCTCCGAGCCCGACCAGCCCGTCTTTTTCAACCAGCGCATAGACTTTGCTGACAGAATCAGGAGATTTTCTCTCTATGTCCAGACGCCATTCCAGAGCGGACTCGCCATGCAGATACAGCTTATCAGACGGGCCGCTGTGTCCCTGATAGGATCGTGCATCCCGAACATAGATATAGGGCACAGAGCCCCCGATCGCAGACACGGTTTTAAATTCCAGTTCGATTACCTTACCAGTGTACTTATCTCGATGAACAACGAGCTCATCAAATCCAACCCGTCCGGCATACGGTGCTGACATTCCCTGAACAATTTTTGACGGCAGGTCGTCCTGTGCCTGTGATGGCCGAGTGGTAGTCGCTGTACGATAAACTGTAGTAATTGGTTTGCCGAAAAGATCGCGGCGTTGAATTGCAAATGTATCGCCCTGCTCCGCCGCTTTAGAAAACCAGTTCAACGCCTGCTCACGATTTGGGGATACTTCATAACCGTACTGATACGCCATTCCAAGAAACGTCTGCGCTGTGGCATCACCGGCTTCGGCACGTTGTTGAATCAATTCAAGAGTTGTTTCGGCATAAGCGGTTAGGAAACAAACTGAGAGGACAAGAGCAAGAACCATTGACTTCATTCGGCACCCTTTCGTTTAGTGGGGAAGAAAACAGAGCTCTTGATAACGGATTAAAAAGCCGTGTTCAAACGTTATCTTTCAAACTGCGCCAGTTTCCGCCGCAGTTCGCTTTTGATCGACGCGGACTGCCGGAAAATTTCATCCACCTTATTGAATTCGAGCAGGCCGACGTTGCGAATGTCCGGCCTGAGATAAATGTCCGGCGGAT
>CAZSSI010000130.1:0-1856 GCA_964609345.1 uncultured Verrucomicrobiota bacterium
TTGCCGCTGATCAGTTGATGGTTGTCAGTTGTTAGTTGATGAGGGTTTAAATGATCTGACCTTTGACCTTTGACCTCTGACTTCTGGCAATCGACGTGCATCGCAAGAAGATTGGCTTGGACAACGTCTCTCACATTGACGAAGTCGCGGGTCTGTTGTCCATCGCCGTAAATTGTGATCGGCAGTCCTTTTTTGATCCGTTCAGAAAAAATGGAGATGACGCCGGAGTACATGGATGACGGATCCTGCCGCGGTCCGAATACATTGAAGTAGCGCAGAGCCACGGTTTCGAGCCCGAAGCATTCGGCATAGACTTTCAGATAATATTCGCCGGTCAGCTTGGCCAGAGCATACGGGCTTTTCGGTTCGGGCAGCATGTTTTCCCGTTTTGGCAGTTCAGGGTTGTCTCCGTAAATCGCCGCCGAGCTGGCGAACACCACTCGCTTTACTCGCTGCGCTCGCGCCGCTTCCAAGACATTGAGCGTACCGGTGATGTTGATGTCGTGGTTGTCGCGCGGCCGGTTAACCGAGTCGGGCACGGAGACCAGCGCCGCTTCGTGAAAAACGCCGTCACATCCTTCTGCCGCCTTGAGACAAGTCTCTGGATCACGGATGTCGCCTTCAACCAACTGCGTTGGGGCCTTTATTAAATTCTCGCGCTTTCCGGACGAGAAATTATCCAGCACAACGACCTGATGGCCTGCGGCAACCAGTGCGTCCACAATATGGGAGCCAATAAATCCGGCTCCGCCGGTGACGAGGTATTTCATTTTAAAAGACATTAGGCTTGGGGTTGCAGTAAAATGGAATAGAAAAGGGGTCAGAAACAGCCAGAGGTCGGAAGTCGGAAAAGATGGAAAGAATCAGTGAAACCATTTGTCAAAATCTTTTTCAAAGACAACATTCATCCTTCATCTTTCAAACCCCCTCTCTATCCCTCGGAAGTCACTCCAGCGAAGCGGTTGTGAAAGACTCTTTTTATTCCAGCGCGTCGATTTCATCCCGGAATTTGCGGAAGTCGCTCAACCTTTTTTTGGACAGGTCAAACAGGATGGCCGGATCGATCTCTTCATACTGATGGACAATCAGGTTGCGGAAACGGGTGATGTCGATATACGGCTGTGCCGACTTAAGCACGCCCAGCCGAACCAGCGACTCCATGGCTTCAGCCGCCGTGGCGGCGGGGCCGGCTTTTTCGAGCGCTAAAATCCGCTCAGCAATATCAATAAGTATCTCTGCCGCAACCTGCAGGGCTCTCTCCGCCATGGAACGCAGAATCCAACTCTCTTCGAACTCACCCAAAGAGATGTCCTTGAGACTTTCTTCCAGCTTCAATACCTGCGTGTCCAATAACGAAAGTTTTCTTTGAATTACCCCATTATACCGCATGAGCTGCCTCCCTTCGGTAGCGCCGCTGGCGTTCATAGTCGAACATCTGACTCTCATATTCACGGCAGGTTCTCGAAAAAAAGGTGACGTATCGCTCCTGATCACGGGCGAATAACAACTTCCCTTTTAAGGCTTCAAACCGGTAAACCGGCTCCGCTGAGTTCAATATCCCGATATCACACCGGACATCCGGTACTACGCCACGAACCACATCCATTACCTTGCCGTAAAACCCATATGCCAGCTTCGTGTTTAAATAGAAAGCCAGGTCAAGGTCTGAATACGCCTGCACCGTTCCGGCGACTGCCGAGCCCATCAGAAAACAGAAGTCGGCTTCCGGCAAATTTCCCTTGAGCACGACAGCCAGCGCATCCGGATCAAAATGAACCGAAACGAAGTTTTCACTCAGATGTTTTCTAGAAAGGCCCATTTTTAATTAGGTGTCAGGTGTCAGGTGTCAGGTGTCA
>CAZSSI010000130.1:1956-4212 GCA_964609345.1 uncultured Verrucomicrobiota bacterium
AGGTGTCAGGTGTCAGGTGTCAGGTGTCAAAAAGTGTAATGCTCAACAATTAATGTTCAATATCCAATTTTTCACCTTGGAAGACGATCTGCTGAAACATCTTTCAAGAGCGGAGCCTGCCTGTCTTTTTCCGAAACCAGCACATCCTCAAAAGACCACTGGATTCCAATATCGGGATCATTCCACCGGATGGCGTATTCGTCGCCGGGAGTGTAGAGGTCGCTGCATTTGTAAACAAAATCGACCTCGTCGCTCAAAACACAAAATCCATGCGCGAAGCCTTTGGGGACAAAGAGCTGATGTTTGTTCTCTTCCGATAGGATCGTACCCACCCATTTTCCAAAGGTTGGAGAACCTTTGCGGATATCTACTGCGACATCGAACACTTCACCGCGAATGACGGAGACCAGTTTGTCCTGCGCGTGTTTAAGCTGATAGTGCAGTCCGCGGAGAACCCCTTGGGTCGAGCGCGACCAGTTGTCCTGTACAAATCGCACATCAATGCCCGCGTCGCGGTACTGTTTTTCGTGATAGGTCTGCATGAAAAAGCCGCGGGCGTCCGGGAAAACTCTCGGCTTCACGAGCTTAACATCTTCAATCTCTAAACTTACAATTTCCATTTCTAACCACTAATCCACACTAATTATCACTAATCAAAATTTTAAGGTTTTCACTCAGAGTCAGCCAGGGCGGCAGAGCGGTTGTGAAAATGCCTTCGCCTTATCAACCAACAACGTATCAACCTATCAATTTCTCTCCTCCGCGAGTAAGCGGAGGAGGTACTGCCCATACTGGTTTTTGGAGAGTTCGCGTCCAAGTTTTTCGAGCTGTGCGGAGCTGATAAATCCTTTACGCCAGGCAATCTCTTCCACGCAGGCAATTTTCAAACCCTGCCGAGCCTCGATGGTTTCCACATAACTTCCGGCCTGTTGCAACGACTCATGCGTTCCGGTATCCAGCCAGGCGAAGCCGCGCCCCAGCACTTCAACCTGCAACTTACCCTCTTCAAGATACTGCTGATTGATGGTGGTGATTTCCAGCTCACCGCGCGCCGAGGGCTTCTGGTGCTTCACCATTTCAACCACACGGTTGTCATAGAAATACAGTCCCGGCACGGCATAGTGCGACTTCGGTTTGGCCGGCTTCTCCTCGATCGACAGCGCTTTGCCGCTCGCGTCAAATTCCACCACGCCGTAACGCTCCGGATCAAGCACCGGATAGGCAAAAACCGTGCCGCCTTCGGTACGCTCGTCAGCGTTTTTCAGCATCCCGCTAAATCCGTGTCCGTAAAAAATATTATCGCCCAGCACCATGCACACTGGGTCTTTACCGATAAATTTTTCGCCGATCAAAAAGGCCTGCGCCAGACCTTCGGGTTTTGGCTGTTCAGCATACGTGAAAGAAAGACCCCACTGCTCACCGCTTCCGAGCAGTTCCCTAAACATCGGCAGATCGTGCGGCGTGCTGATGATCAGGATTTCGCGAATCCCAGCCAGCATCAGAACCGAGAGCGGATAGTAAACCATCGGCTTATCGTATACCGGCAGCAGCTGTTTGCTGACCACCCGGGTCAACGGGTGCAAACGGGTTCCGCTTCCGCCAGCCAGTATGATTCCTTTACGTTTCGTCATTTCATTCCTCACTTTCAGAGATCAGAGTTCTGCGGTCAACGGTCAGATTTTGGGATCAGAGATCAAAGGTCGAAAATCAGAACGTCGAGAGTAGATCCTCTACTTACTTTTTGATTTTAGCAAAAATGGTTCAGGATTATTCAACATGCCGCCCAGCATCTTTCCGACTTCAGTGATGCAACCAGTCATTTGCGCATGTTGTTCCACAGCGAGATATCCGCAATCTCGCGCGTAATCAAGCCATGTGTCAGTTTCACTATTTTCTCCATCACAGTCAGAAAGTTTTGAAATAAAGTGCGCTTCGTAGCGGCGCTTAGCCCACGCCTCACGAAGATTGCTGCATACAGATCGAGAACTGCGACGAACTTGATCAATCAAAGAGTATTTCTCTTCAGCTGGCCACGCCTTGCTTAGCCGAAAAATCTCCATCGAAACTGCATATGCCTTTTTATAGACTTCTAAATCTTTGGCGGAACGAATCTGCATGGCGCTACCTCCTTCGAACTTCTGATCTTGTTCTGCTGATCGTTGTCCTGTGATCTCCGACCTCTGAATTAGGCCTTGCCTAATCGCTCTCCCGAGTATCGGCCCTCACGAATGGGTTTCCACCATCCGCCTTCGCCTA
>CAZSSI010000131.1:0-4207 GCA_964609345.1 uncultured Verrucomicrobiota bacterium
GTCTGGAAAAGGCCGGGCTGATCGCCTACGTCCACGGCGCCTACGTCGCGCTCGGTGACTACCTTGGGCATTTCGGATTCTCCGTCCGCAAGAAAAAACCCGCCGCGCCGGCAAAGACTCCGCGTCGCCGGAAATAAAAAAAGCGGCATCCCTGCCGCTTTTGAGAAGCTTTAATTCGGCTATTTCTTCTTCTCTTTATGAATCACCGGGCCGCCGGCCAGAATTTCCTTCTTGGTGTTGAAATATTCCTCGTCGGAAATCACGCCCTTCTCTTTGGCCTTCTGCAGATCCAGCAGTTCCTGACCAATCGTCGTGGTGCGAGTGTACGCCACATCCACCCGATTCAACATCGCACAGCCCGACAATCCGCACACCAGCACGCCCGACACGATCAACGCTTTGAATAGTTTCATATTGCTTCCTCCTGTTTTTGACTCCGCCGGAAATTAGAACTTCATCCGAAGCCGCTCAAGCTGAAATTGGTTCATAGAACCAACTCTACATTGCCAAAAATGTAGCGTCGGCTCTGCGAGCCGATTATTGAAGCCCGCGGTCGAAGTTTCCGGCATGGCCGGTAACAGAACTTCCAGCGATGATGCGCTGAACAAGCTCCGGTGACGTGTCTCCATACGACAGATCAATCCGGAAGCGGCGCGCGCCTTTGGCTTTCAGTTCGTCCAGATGGCCGGTCAGCGAAAACGGGGTTTCGTTGATCAGCACAAATTCCCGTCCAGCCTGCTCGACGTGAAACGGCCGCCGCGAACGATCTGCGAGTTCCGAGCCATCCGCCGCCGGGCGCGTGGCGGAAATCATCAGCGGTGTATGCTGATAAACCGGAATGATGGCCGCGCCTCCGAGCTGTTCGATCAGCGCGGCCCAATTCTCCGCATCGTCTTCCGGCGAAAGCACAAACTGCTGAACACCCTGCTCGTTCCACTGAAGCGCCGCTTGCGTGTTCAGCGTGTAGAGCGGCCAGTCGGCGGCAACATCTGCTTTGCCTTGAAGCAGATTCAATCCGCCGACGTTCGCCGCTTCCCATTTCTGCTGATTCGGCAATGAAGCAATCAGTTTACGGAACGCCGCGATGTCTTCGTCGCGAATGATCACCGGCAGCGCCAGACGCAATTTGTCAGCATAAAATGCCAGTGCCTTCTCGATCTCTTCCGGTCGCGCCGGATCAATCTCCAGCACAAACTCGTCGATACCGTCCAAACATTGGAAAACCCGCGACTTCACCGACCAACAAATTGCTGGTAATACAGGCGTAGAAGGAAAGGCTTCTACATGGTGGAAGCGGCTTCCAGCCGCTGGCCCGAGACTGGAAAAGTCGGAGATCAACCGGCGGCGCGCGTCGTTCAGCACCGACACCGGAACAAAAACCGGATCGCCTTCCAGCGTCAGCTCGCCGAGCTGCCAGTCGGTGTCGCCCAGTTTTTCAAAGCACTGGCGGAGGGCGGCGGCGGATTTCTCCGGCTGCCGCGCCGGTTCGAAGGGGCCGGGCAAAATCAGTTCACTCTGCACACCGTTTGCCGACGCAACGAACTTCACGTTTTCCGAAGACTGAAAAACGCTGATGTTTACCGGCTTCCGCTGACGGAATTGTCCGGGGCGCGGCGCGGTGAATTCGTAGCGCTGGCGCACGGCCTGCGAATAGGAACAGTAAACCGGCGCACCTTTCTCCAGTCGCGGCGCATCGGCCGGAAGTTTTAGCGCAATCTCTGCGTCCGCCGGAAGTTCGAAGCGACGCTTGGATTCCGGCTCGGATGCCAGCCGCATTTCGTCGGCGGCGAAGCCGTATGAATTTTCAAATTTCAATCCGTCATGTTTTTGCAGTGCGCGGTTGCTGTGCAGAATCAGCCACGACCCGGCGACGGCTTTGACGGTTCCGATCAGCGCGCCGCGATGTCCGTCGTTGACCGGATCAACCGGACTGTTTTTTGAATCGTCCAAATACAAATCAGTAGAAGGCCTGCCAAAAATCGTCTGAATATCGGAGAGCCGCTGTGCGGAATCGGCGGTGTCGCCCGTCAGCGCTTTACGATAGAAATCGGTGACAGCGGCGACGTAAAGCGGACTTTTCATCCGTCCTTCGATTTTGAGCGAAGAAACTCCGGCAGAAATGAGTTCCGGCAAATGGTCGGCGGCTGAAAAATCTTTCATCGAAAACGGCAGGGTTTCTTTTCCGTCGCTGGTACGGAACGGCTGGCGGCAGCAGTAAGCGCAGCGTCCGCGGTTGCCACTGCGACCGATCAGGTGCGAAGAAAAAAGACAAAGTCCGCTGTAGGAATAACACAGCGCGCCATGAATGAAGGTTTCGGTTTCGATGCCGCAATTACGGCTGATGTGCGCGATTTCTTTCAGACTCAGCTCGCGCGCCAGCACGACCCGTCTGAAGCCAAGCGCGGCAAGCTGCTTTGCCCCTTCGAGATTATGAACGGCGAGTTGCGTGCTGGCGTGCAGGCGGAGCGACGGAAAATTTTTCTGCGCCAGCCGGACAACGCCCATGTCCTGCACGATCACGCCGTCAGCGTTCAGGTTGTGAATGAGCGCCAGCGTTTCGAGCGCGGCATCCAGCTCGCGCTGCTGAACAAGCGTGTTGAAGGTGACGTAAACACTACGTCCGAGGTGATGAGCGTAGCCGATCAGTTCGTCGAGCTCTTCGACAGAGAAGTTTCCGGCTTCGGCGCGGGCAGAAAAGCGCGGCAGACCGACGTAAACGGCGTCCGCGCCGTACGCCAGTGCCGCCCACGCCGACTCAGGCGTTCCGGCAGGCGCTAAAAGTTCTGGGAGTTTTTTGTTCAAGCGGCCCGAACGCTATCCTGCTTCCGCGGCTTCTTCAAGTTTTTGAACGGCGCGACTGGATTGCAGGAAAGTTAATTTTGTTAGAGCAAACTATTTCAATTCTTTAAATCTCTGATATGTTTCCCGACAAAATACGACACGGTGTCGTATTCGTGTAAACAGGAACCATCACAAGGAGACGGAATGAAAAAGTTAGCGATCATTACAGCAGCCGTATTAAGCGCAGCACTCGTTTCTATCGCCGCCGACACGGGAACCGACACTGAATACAGGGGCAATCCAAGCAGTAAAGCCTTCCACAAGGCAGGATGCCGTTATTACAGCAACACAAACTGCACCGCTACATTCAGCGCGCCGGAGGCCGCAGTCAAGGCCGGATACAGCCCCTGCAAGGTTTGCAAACCGTAAGCCGACACTTGAACAAAAAAAACGCCCCGGATTTTTCCGGGGCGTTTTTGTTTTCTGTCAGCTTACTTCGCCAAGCACTGCTTCAAATCCGCTTCGGCCGTCGTGGTCGGAGCGATGTTGAATTTTTCGACCAGTACATTCAGCACGGCGGGCGTGACAAACGCCGGAAGAGTCGGTCCGAGTTTGATGTTTTTGATGCCGAGGTGCAGGAGCGTCAGCAGAATGCAGACGGCTTTCTGTTCGTACCACGACAGGATCATCGAGAGCGGCAGGTCGTTGACGCCGCAACCGAAAGCTCCGGCCAGCGCGACGGCGATCTGAATCGCCGAGTAGGCGTCGTTGCACTGCCCGATGTCGAGCAGGCGCGGAATGCCGCCGATGTCGCCGAATTCCAGTTTGTTGAAGCGGTATTTTCCGCAAGCCAGCGTGAGGATCACGCAGTCTTTCGGCACCGCTTCGGCAAACTCGGTGTAATAGTTGCGGCCGCTCTTGGCGCCGTCGCATCCGCCTATCAGGAAGAAATGCTTGAGGGCACCGCTCTTGACGGCATCAATCACTGCCGGAGCGACCGCCATGACGGCGTTATGGCCGAATCCAACCAGAATGGTTTTTTCCGGTTCGGTCGCGGCAAAGCCGGGCGCTTCGAGCGCGGCTTTGATAACCGGCGCGAAATTACCGTCATCGATGTGTTGCACGCCGGGCCACTGGACGAGGCCGCACGTAAAGATGCGGGCTTTATAGTTTTCCTTCGGCTTCTGAATGCAGTTGGTCGTCATCAGAATCGCGCCGGGAAACGCTTCGAATTCTTTCTGCTGATCCTGCCACGCGCCGCCGTAGTTGCCGACGAGGTGTTTGTACTTTTTCAGCTGCGGATAGCCGTGGCACGGAAGCATTTCGCCGTGGGTGTAAATGTTAATCCCCTTACCTTCGGTCTGCTTGAGAAGCAGGTCGAGGTCTTTCAGGTCGTGACCCGACACGAGAATCGCTTTGCCTTTGA
>CAZSSI010000132.1:0-4077 GCA_964609345.1 uncultured Verrucomicrobiota bacterium
CGAAATTGGTGCGCCAGAAACCGGTGGCCGAAGTATTGGCTCACGGCTGTATTCTAGTCGTGGTTCCGGACATTGGAACCGGCATTGAGCTTTGCAACCGCTTCGCGCCGGAACACATGGAAGTGATCGTCAAAAACGCGGAACGGGTTGCGGAAAAAATTTACCGGGCCGGTGCGATTTTTATCGGACCATGGACGCCGGAAGCCGTCGGCGATTTCGCCGCCGGACCGAGCCATGTTTTGCCGACCGGCGGCACGGCGGCCTTTTTCTCCGGCCTGACGGTCGAAGACTTCCGCCGTCGCGTCAGCCTGATCCACTTCACCAAAGAAGATCTGAAAGAAACGGCCTCCGTCGTCGAAGCCTTCGGCCGCGTCGAAACTCTCGACGCCCACGCCCGTTCCGCCACCATCCGGTTATAATAGTATCAAATAATGCTATGTTGACATGATAGTATCATTTGATATTATCTTTGGCATGAGCTGGAACCTTACAGAGTTTAATCTACCGTCGGGCGGATTTCAGAAGTTAGCCGAAATTCAGCAACTGATCGGCAGACTGGAAGGGTTGCACCTTTCCCGGCCTGTTCCGAAGCTCCGGGAAAAAAACCGTGCAAGGTCTGTGCGCGGTTCGACCGGTATCGAAGGTAACCGCTGTTCATTGGAGCAGGTCGAGGCGATCGTCCGCGGCGAACCGGTGGCTCTTTCGCAGAAGGAGCAAATCGAAATCCGCAATGCGCTGGAGGCCTATGCCGCACTGCCGGAGTTTGAGCCGCTTTCTGTCGATTCGTTTTTGTATGCCCATAAAAAACTGATGGGAGGCGGGCTTGAGCTTGCGCCAGGAATTTTCCGTCGCGGCCCGGTTGAGGTTTATATCACGGAAACCGAAACGCGCGCTATGCCGCCATGGGAAACCGTTGAGCCGTCTATGCGGGCACTATTTGACTATCTCAAAACGAGTGAAGAGCTGATGCTGATCAAATCGATCCGCTTCCACTTTGAATGTGTAAACATTCATCCGTTTTTTGACGGCAACGGTCGTACGGCCCGGTTGTGGCAGACACGATTACTGATGGAGGCGCATCCTGTTTTTGAGTTTCTTGATGTGGAATCCATGGTGTTTGAACAGCGGGAAGAATATTACCGCCAGATCCGGTCGGCGCAGGAGAGCGGCAAAGCGGACGGCTTTGTCGAATTCATGCTGGCGAAAATTTTATCTTCGATTCGGAATCTGTGGGAGAGCAGTGCAAAAAGTTCCAATGGTTGCACCGATCGACTTGCGGCGGCAGAACAATCGCTGGGCGCTGATTTTTCCCGGAAGGAATATTTGAAACTATTCAAAACGATTTCCGCTCCAACGGCCAGCCGCGATTTGGCAACGGGCGTGGCGGACGGTTTGTTAGTGCGCGAAGGGGATAAGCGCACCGCCGTTTACCGGTTTATTTCGAAACAGGATCGTTAGTTTTCGTGCCGGTGGAGACGAAGATTCCGACGGATCCCCAAGCATTCGGAGCCTGCGCGGCGGCTTTGATTTTCCGGAGTTGCGGAAACGCCAGTAGCTTCTGGAATTTATTCAGCATTTCTACGCGGAAGAGAACCGCCACGCCGAGGAAGTAGCGCACGCCGAGGTCTTCGGTGGTGATCGGGCGGATTTTGGTGGAAACGTTTTTATATCCCGCTTCGCTCAGCAGTCCGAACAGTTGCGAGCCGATCAGCCGGTTGCCGCCTTTACGTTTTTGTCCGGCGCCTGCCTTGCGGATGAATTTGACGAAGGCGTCGCTCTCCGGTGAGAAGCTGGTCCAGTTGTCGTCAATGTCCAGTATGCAGAGAACTCCGCCGGGCTTGAGGACGCGCAGAATGTTTTTCAGAGCAAGCTGCGGTTTTTCCAAATGCTGAAAGACGAAGCGGGCATAGACAAAGTCGAAAGCGTTCTCCGGCAGATCGAGTTCGTAGATATTGCCGGTGCGGAATGAGACGTTGGCAACTTTTTCCGAAGCTTTAGCCTGCTGAGCCGTGAAAATCAGCTCTTCATTAATGTCCACGCCGGTCACCGCGCCGTTTCCGACGGCTTTCGCCAATTCGCAGGCGGTAAAGCCGGGGCCGCAGGCGACATCAAGAACGTTCATGCCGGGTTTCAGGCCGACGTTTTTCCAGACGTCGCGCTCCACTTCAATCGCGACCGTCGCTTGCAATTTGAGACGCGCCAGTTCCTCGGCGTTCTTTTCGAATTTTCCAAATTTATACGATCCGGCATCAGACAATGTATTGTCAGTCATGCTTTCTCCGTCATGGTGCGTCGATTAGCGCCTGAAGTTTGTCAGCCAGCGCGGGAAATCCGCGTTGGCGGGCGAAACTGGCAGCCGTATCGTTGTCTTTATCTTTCATTTTCGGGTCGGCACCTTTTTCAAGCAGGATGTCGACAATCGGAGAAAGTCCTTCCGCGGCGGCGAACATCAGCGCGCTGAAATGATCCACCTTGTCCGTTGCATTGATATCGGCACCTTTTTCGAGGAGTAGCCGGACAGCGTCCAGAAACGGGCCGGAGGCAGCGAACATTAGCGCAGTCCGCCCGTTGGCGTCGCGCCGGTTGATATCAGCGCCAGCGTCGAGCAGAACTTTCATAGTTTCGACGTGTCCGTTGAAGGAAGCCAGCATTAGCATGCTGTTGCCGTTGGTCTCCACCAGATCAACCGGCATTCCGTTTTTCAGTGCGGCGGAAACCGACTGCACATTGCCGCTGAATGCCGCTTCGGCAAACGCGGCAATCGCCTCGGCGGTCGGCGGCGGGACGGGAACCGGGCTCTGTTTTTTTCCGCATCCGCAGAATGCGATGGAACAGGCGAGAAGAGCCAAAACAGGAAAAGCTTTCATATTCACGGGAACCCCTTTGTTAGGGGCGAACCATAAAACTGCTACTCTTCGATTGCCAGCTCTTTTATTCGGCGGGCCTCATTTAGACTTCAACTCTTAAAAAAGGACTTCACCTTTGCGGCGATCTGCGGTTCGGTCATCTTGTCGCACGTTTCAACGGCAACGATCCGGACGTGCAAACCCTTATTCTTTTCAATTTCTTTAACCAATTCGTGTTTGGCTTCGCCAGGGCCGAAAATGAAAAGCTCCTCAGCGGTGCCGACTGCTTTGATTAATTCCTTATAGTAGGCGTGAAGATGATGCTTGCGGCGTTCATCTTCCGTCTGCTCTTTGACGATAGATTGCGCCACGGTGGTTCCGCCGGACTTCCAGCCGCCGGACGGACTGAAGCGGGTTCCGACCTCGGATTCCACGCGGCGAACCGATACCTCTCCGTCCTTTATCAAAACCAGCACCGCTTCCTTATGATCAACCCACAGTCCAATGGTTCTGCTCATATTGCCCTTCTCTTTCTGGCAGAAGTCCGGAGATCAATTCCTCTGCTTCTTCCGCCACTCGTATTCTGATGCAGAACCGCTCGGGAAGAAAGGAGTATTTCGAAGGTTCTAGCCGCGCGGCGTCAGCAGGAAAACCTTGTCCTGTCGGCGGGCCTTGCGGGGCAGGGCGAGCGTGGCGACATCGTTTGGTTGTGCTTCGTCGGCCGGGTCGCCGCCGACCCGCAGATTCTCGACGGTGAAGCGCAGCGCGCCGGTCGTCGGCCCTTCGAGCAGAAGGGAATCGCCGTTTTTAATCGCGTGTCGCCGTATGGTAAATTCGGCGATGCTGGTTTTGGCGAAAAAATTGCTGAGTACGCCGACTTCGTCGCGCTGTTCGGTCGCCTGCGAATCGGCGGCACCGGCCCATTCGCCGAGTTTTACGCCGCAGTAATGACCGCCGTGCCAGAATCCGCGGTTGAACACCTTGCCGAGTTCGGCAATCCACGGATCAAATTTTTCCGGCGTGTAAGTTCCGGCGGCCAGCGCGTCTAGCGCCTCGCGGTAAACGCGCGTCGTCACTTCGACGTAATCGGCGGAACGCCCGCGTCCTTCAATTTTCAGCACTGAAATTCCAGCGGCGGTGATTTTGTCCAGATATTGGATGGTGCAGATGTCTTTGGGCGACATGACATACTTATTGTCGATCACCAGTTCCGCGCCGGTTTCCTCGTCGG
>CAZSSI010000133.1:0-4031 GCA_964609345.1 uncultured Verrucomicrobiota bacterium
TGACCGTGGATTCGAAGATGTTCTCGAAGGTTCCCAGTGCCGGGATGACACCCTGCCGGATTGCTTCTGTTCCGCCAAATGCAGAGGCGGTCTTAACCGCAGGGTCTTTGCACAGGGCGACATAGCAGTCCGGGTTCAGAATCATGTTGCGGCCAGCTTTTGGCCACTTGTCATCGGTGCAGACTTTTCCGATGTCGAGCACGTCGTCGCTGTCGAAGTCAGCCGGGTCGGCATCATAGGCCGCCGCGCCGTAGTTGGCTGCGGTGATCAGCGACCAGATGTCCGCGATAACCGCTTCGGCCAGAGCCGCGCCGTACTGTTTGCCGATGTCGTCGAGCTTCATCATCGACAGGGTAGCAAGCTGGTCGTCGGTGTATTCAAAGCCGACATACTTGTTTTTGTCGATGGACAGCTCTTTGGGGAGCTGGGTTGGTGCTTCGGTGACATAACCGTTTTGGGCGTTGTAGTCGTTGACCGTTGCGCCTGCCGGTGTCCACGTGAAGAGGATTTTCTTGCCAACCTGTACGGCGTCAGCCGAGAAGTCGGTGGAGAATGCTTTCAGGGGAGCGATGGCCGCGTTGAATGCTTTGAGCGCTGCCTGTGATACGATGTCGATTGCGAGTGATGCGGATAGAGCCATGGCTTAACCTTTCTGTTTTAGTTTAAATTCTTTGTGGAGAGCGGCTTTGTGTTTCAGTAGAAACTCGCCTTTGGCGACCGGGCCTTTGATGGCGTTGTACTGTTCAATCAGACTGTTTTCGCCAGCATCCGAGCCGGGTGCGGTTTCAATCGGTTTGACACCGGAAGCGGCGCAGATTTCGGCGGCGCGAGCTTCGGCGGTTTTGGCGGAAGCTTTGAGCGTGTCCACGTCTTTTTGCAGAGCATCGGCCCGCACGGTTTCGGCGGTGAGTTTCCCGCTGACTTCGGTGAGGCTGGTTTCTGCCGTGACGGCTCTGGTTTCGGCGGCGGCGCGAGCGGTGTCGGCATCCGTGATGAGCGATTGCGCGGCGGTTAGATCGCCGGTAAGTTTTGCGACCAGCGTCGTCTGGGTGTCCAGAGCGGATAAAGCTTCGGCGAGTGTTTTAGGTTTTACGGGTTCCATATATTTTCCTCTTTCAGTTCGTGAGCTTCATCAGCTCTTCGTACGCGCTTTCATAAATGCCGATCTTGTCAACCAAATTGGCGGCAAGTGCCCGCGATCCAATCATACATTGCCCGCGCATGGCACCGGGTTCGACCGCACGATTAGCCAGTACATGAGCGCGGAATCCGGCGAACAGATCGTCAACGGTTTCCTGCAAATGCGCCCGGTGGGCTTCGGTGAAACTGGGTGGCCATGTGGCGTCTTTCAGATCGCCGCCGGTGTGCGTGATGTAGGCCGGTTTCCAGCCGCGCTGTTCCCATTCGCCGGAGGTATCGACCAGCGGCAGGATGGTTCCAATGCTGCCAACCTGCGCCGACGGAGCGCAAACGATTTTGTCGGCTCCGACCGCGATGGCGTAGGCCGCCGACGCGCAGAGTTCATCAATCCATGCTACGATCGGAAGCGGCGATTGCGCCACGCGCTGGGCGAGCTCGATGTTGCCGATCGCCGCGCCCCCGGGTGAGTTGATGAGCATCAGCACGCCGCGTGCTCCCCGCTCTTCCGCCTGCGTGAATTCGTCGGCAATCTGCTCAAAGCCGGTATTGCCACAGCTTTTCTCGATGTTGGTCAATCCTTTGCCGAGCACCCCCTGAACGTGGATGTGCGCGATGCCGTTGCGGTCGATTTCCATTTCCGGGCGCTGATTGACCCAGTCGTCAAACATGCCCGCTTTGTATTCGGCGGCCATGCGGCTCTGCAATACTTCGTGGATGGATAGCCAGCCGCCGGCGGTGATGTTCCACGGTTCGCGGTACACTGAATTCTGGATGTGTGCAAATCTCATGGGGTTTCCTCTGGGTTGATTACGATGGGTTCGGGTGCTGCGCCGCCGGATGATTTATAAATCATATCGACCGGTACGCCGTATTTTTGAGCGGTGGCCAGAATGGCGGCGGCATTGCGCCCACGCACTTCGAGCTGCTCGTCGAAGTCCTGTCCGAGCTCTCCGTATGAATCCGAAAATGTTTTCAGTCCAGCCTCAACGTCGGCGCGGTTTTCTTTGTTTTCGCGACCAGCATCCACGGTGATTTTGCGCGGGGTGACAAAGCGGACTTTGTTCCATCCTTTGACCGGCGCTAGTTCGCCGCGATCTACCGCGTCGCCGATGATGTAGGCCCACGTCGGAACCAGCATCCGCTGGATGATAGCTTGCTGCCGGAGTTCAAAGCGTCGGCTAGCTTTGGCCGTGATCAGCCGGACGGATGCCCCGCCGACTTTGGTCGGGTCTTGCGTGAATTCGTAGGGCAGCATTCCGCCCGATGAGTCGCGCTGTAAGTGCGCGAGGAACCCTGTGAAAGTTGGGCTGGGGCGGGTGGAAGCGTGGGTGTCCATCTTCTCGCCAATCTTTAATCCGACCACTCTTCCGCCTAGTATTTTCTGAACCTTGTCCGGATCGGTACCGGCTGATCCGCTTTCGGATTCTCCAACATCAACTTGGAAGTCGGAGTCGTCGGGTATCTGACCATCTTCGGTTGTGATTGTGCGCGATACTCCGGAGTTGTCTTTGACGGCTGTTTTTTCGAGAGCCAGCAGTTCGGTTTCATCCTGCAAATGGTTGATGCTGTGCTGCATGGTCGGCACGCTGCGCACGGCGCTGATGAGTTCCGGCTCGAAGATGTGCATGACAGCATTGGCCGGGATGCGCCGGAAGGTGTCGGTGGCTCCCTGCCGGATCATATAAAATTCCGGTGCGCCATAGGCATCGAATTTTATTCCGTCCACGGTGTCGGCGGTGCCGTCGTCGGCAACCCGGTGCGATTCGATGAGTTGGATGCGCGGGATGCCAAACCGGTCGCGAACCTTGACGATGAAGACCTCGCCGTCCTGATCGATGGCGCGGCAAGCCAGCGTCTGGCATTCGGCAAAGGAAAAGCGATTGGTGATATCGGCGCGATATGAAAAGCGGGTGAATATCTCTTCGGCCTGTTTGTTCCAGTCCGGATCAAGCGTCTGCGCCTGGGCCCGCATTCCCGAGCCGACGGAATACATGGCCATGTCGCCAATGACTTCCCTGACGAAGCCGGAGTTTTTGGTTAGATAGCGCGACTTACGAACCAGTTCGCGGCGCGTGTAGCTGGTCATTTCGTCTTTGGCATCGCGTGGAAAGGCTCCCGGCAGCCAGCCGCGAGCGCTGGATCGGTTCGCGCCTTCGTAAACTGACAGGCCAAGAAACTTTAACGCCTTGTTCGCGATGTAGTTTTTTAAAGGGTTTGCCACGTCATTTCTCCATGTAGCCGACACATGCGGACTGAATCATGCGGCGAGGTTTCCCGTATTTTGTCTGGTCGAGTTTTTTTAACGCATCCTGACAGGCGCGAATGATGGAGTGGATCTCTTCGACCCGCCGTTTGTTGACGCTCGATCCGTCCGAGGCGTAAGCCTGCTGGGTTTTGAGCAGTTCGCCTTTTTGCACGGCGAGAATGGCTTCAACCTCTACGGCCGTAAACCCAATGGAGTAATCAATCACGTCTTTCATCACTTGTGGCGGCGGTGTCAACCGATTCAACCCCGACGATCTTCAACATGATCGCCGCCGTAACGTCCATGACGGCGCAGTCGAAGTAGTGATTCGGGCGTTTTCCGACCTTTTCCCAGATCCATTTTCCGGCCTTTTTGACGCGGCGTTCGGATTCGAGCTGCATCAGGTATTCTTTCTTCGCATCGCCGGTGACTTGCCACATCGGTTCATCGCCTGCCTTGATGTTGCGGAGCTTTTGCAGGATGTCGCGCATGTTGTTGGCAGAGAAATAGTGCATCCGGCACATGCCGCGCCCGGCGGCAACTTTGCGAACTGGCGAATAGAACCGGTAGGTGCGGTCGGTCGATCCATCTTTGCGCTTGTGGACGTGGATGAAGCTTTGTTTCTGGTCGCCTTTCAATGCCGTCC
>CAZSSI010000134.1:0-4024 GCA_964609345.1 uncultured Verrucomicrobiota bacterium
GCGGGCGGCTTCGCCGAGCGGATCGCATGGCTGCTTTCCAATACATTCCGTCCGGTGCCGGTACTGAATGCCGGTTCCGGTAAAGACCAGCACCCGACGCAGGCGCTGCTCGATATTTATACACTGGCCCGCAGCTTCGAAAACATTGGCGGCATCGACGGTAAAAAAATCGCCTTTGTCGGCGACCTGAAGCGCGGACGCACCGTCCGGTCGCTGGCATGGCTTCTCACCCAGTACAAAGGCGTCAAAGCCTACTTCGTCGCGCCGCCGGAACTGCAGATTGGCGACGATATTCTCAAACAGCTCGATGCAGCCGGGATGCCGTATGAAATCAGCCACGACTTCGCCAAAGTGATTCCGGACGTGGACGCCATCTACATGACCCGCATTCAGGACGAGTGGGATGTGGACAACGAAAGCAGCCGGATCAATACCGCATCCTATTATTTTACTAAAGACCATCTAACCATTCTCAAACCAACCGCCGTTATTATGCACCCGTTGCCGCGCCGTCTCGAAATTGATCCGGCGGTCGACAGCGACCCTCGCGCCGTTTACTGGCGGCAGGTTCGTAACGGTATGTGGATTCGCGCGGCGCTGATTCTGAGCATTTTCGAATGCGACGGCACCGTGCGCAATTACTACAAGGAGATGAAGCGATGAAACACCTAATCTCACTTAAAGACTGGAACGCGCAGGAAATCCTCGACGTGCTGGCACTAGCCGCCAAGGTCAAAGCCAAGCCGCAGAAATATGCCGACGCGCTGAATCAGAAAACCCTGCTGATGATTTTTGAAAAGCCGAGCCTGCGCACCCGGCTGTCATTTGAGACCGGCATGACCCAGCTTGGCGGACACGCCATCTATTACGACATGAGCACCTCGCCCATGGGCGGCGGCAAAGAAACCATCGAAGATTCCATTAAAGTCATCAGCAGAATGTGTGATGTTGTCATGGCGCGCCTGTTCAGCCACTCCGATATTCTCGAAATGGCTGAGTACGCCACCATTCCGGTGATCAACGCGCTCACCGACGAAGGCCATCCCTGTCAGATTCTAGCCGACTTGATGACTATTCAGGAAAAGAAGGGCACGCTCAAAGGACTCAAGCTGGCTTATCTCGGTGACGGTTTCAACAACGTCACCCATTCACTCATGCAGGGTTGCACCAAGCTTGGAATGCACATCAGCGTTGGCTCGCCGGAAGAACAGATGCCGGCTGTTGAAGTCACCGAACTCTGTGCACAGTTCGCGCGGGAATCCGGTTGTGAACTGGTCGTCACCGACGATCCGGTCGAAGCGATCAAAGATGCCGACGTTGTCTATACCGACTCGTGGATGAGCTACCACATTCCGAAAGACGAAGAAGCCGCGCGCATCAAACTGTTCACCCCGTATCAGGTGACGGCGGCGCTGATGAAAAACGCGAAGCCGGACGCCATCTTCATGAACTGCCTGCCGGCACTGCGCGGATACGAACAGACTGCCGAAGTCATCGACGGCCCGCAATCGGTTGTCTTCGATGAAGCCGAGAACCGTCTCCACGCCCAGAAAGCTGTCATGCTCATCCTCTGCGGCGCGGTTTAGAATCTATCCCAAAACCATATATGGCGCCCGGTCGGGGCGGGGACCGGGCCTACAAAAATTTTCAATGAAACTTCTATACTGTAGGCCGCGTGCCCTCACGCGGCGGAGGTTTTGGGATAGGTCCTAAAGTGTTTGGCTGAGTTTAAGAGACGTGGAGAAATCCCGTCGAATAGGTTACCGCACGTCCGGATATACCCACGCGTTCTTCACGGTGTTCGCAAAACAGCTCGCCGCCCCGTTGCGAGACCTGTAAAGCATGGAGCTGTGACCGGCCCAGACGTTGCGCCCAGTAAGGAATGAGCGTGCAATGAGCGGAGCCGGTAACCGGATCTTCTGGAACACCTGCTCTCGGGGCGAAAAACCGGGAGACAAAGTCGCAACTGTTGCCGGGCGCAGTAACGATGATTCCCAGACAATCCAGACGCATGAACGCGGCCATGTCAGGCCGAAGTTCGCGGACAGCCTGTTCCGTATCTAAAACTGCCAGATAATCGCGGGCTTTGGCGACGGCGACCGGCGTGCAACCGAGCCCGTTAATCAGGTCGGCGGGTGCAGGACAGGTGACGGCGGGACGGGCAGGAAAATCAAGGGTCAGAAGGTCGTCGCTGCGAGTTACTGTGAGTACGCCGGAGCGTGTGTGAAAACTCACAACGGGCTTGTTGCAGCCAAGGTGCCGGAAAATTACATGTGCCGGTGCAAGCGTCGCGTGTCCGCACAGGTCCATTTCGAGTGTCGGTGTAAACCAGCGAAGGTCGAAGTAGGAGTCTCTTTGTACAATGAAAGCCGTCTCCGCGAGGTTGTTTTCGGCGGCAATCGATTGGAGCGTTTCGTCCGGCAACCAATCCGTAAGCAGGCAGACACCTGCCGGATTTCCCGAAAAAAGCCTGCCGGTGAACGCATCTACCTGATAGTACGGAATACTCATATTGTTCCTCATCGCATGAAAGTGCAGGGAATGTAGCTTGGCGGTTCATGGGGAGCAAACCGGAAATGCTTTCTTTGCCGGAACGGGGCGCTGTGGTAAAAGCGTCGCCTTGCAAAAGGATTTTTGAATGACCGGAACCTATCACATCTGGACCATCGGCTGCCAAATGAACGAGGCCGATTCGCGCTACCTTGCTTCGCAGCTCGAAGCGCTGGGTTTCGCGGAAACTCCGCGCGCCGAGCATGCCGATATCGCTGTGCTCAATACCTGCGTGGTGCGCCAGCAACCGGAGGATAAAGCCGTTTCCAAACTGCTGTCGCTCGGTGACACCAAGAAAAACAAGCGCCGGATGATTATTGCGCTGATGGGCTGCATGGTCGGTAAGCGCGAAGCGGAAGATCTGGCGAACCGGTTTCCGTTCGTGGATGTCTTTATGGCGCCGTCGCAGACGGATGCGCTGATTGATTATGTGCTGAGCCGCGACGAATACAGTCATCTCGACCGCTCGCAGATTGAGCTGGCCGATTACCGTCTGCCCGCCGTGAACCGCGAAAAGGCGATTACCTCTTTTGTACCGATCACGCTGGGCTGTTCGCACGCCTGTTCCTACTGCATCATTCCGTACCGCCGCGGCCCCGACCGCAGCCGCAAGCCGGAAGAAATTCTGGCCGAAGTGCGCTCGCTGGCCGGGCAGGGCGTCAAAGAGGTGACGCTGCTTGGACAAATCGTTGACCGTTACGGCTTCGATCTCGGCGACGGAAAAAATCTGGCGTGGCTTCTCAAAGAAGTGGTGAAAGTGGATGGCATTCTGCGCGTCCGGTTTCTGACCAGCCATCCGTCGTACATTGACGAAGAGCTGATCCGCGCCGTGGCGGAGACGGAAAAAGTCTGTCCGTACTTTGAACTGCCGTTTCAAGCGGGCAGCGACCGGATTCTCGAATCGATGCGGCGCGGCTACACCAACGCCGAATATCGGCAGGTCGTAGCCGATATACGGAAAATCATTCCCGACGCTTCGATCAATACCGACGTCATCGTCGGCTATCCGACCGAAACGGAAGAGGATTTTCAGAAAACCCTGAAGCTCTACGGCGAACTGAAGCTCGATCTGGCGCATATCGCCAAATATTCGCCGCGTCCGCGCACCGTTTCATCCAAAATGCCCGACGATGTTCCCGAAGAGGAAAAAGAAAGCCGCGCGAACCGCTTCGACGAACTGGTCGCGCAAGTGATGGGCGAAAACAATGCACCGCATCTCGGAACGGTTGTTGAAGTGCTGGCCGAAGAATTCCAGGTCAGTAAAGGCCGCTGGCGCGGCCGCACGCCGCAAAACAAATTGGTTTTCTTCGAGCACGACGGCGACTGCCTCGGTCAGCTCGTAAACGTCAAACTCGACTGGACCGGCCCGTTCTCCATGATCGGCCGCGCAGTTTAGTCCCTTGTTGTCTCGCTGTGTGAGCCCGCTTCCGCGATCAAGGATCGCGGCTACAAATTCGTGTTCATTCGTGTGATT
>CAZSSI010000135.1:0-4024 GCA_964609345.1 uncultured Verrucomicrobiota bacterium
TGACCGTGGATTCGAAGATGTTCTCGAAGGTTCCCAGTGCCGGGATGACACCCTGTCGGATGGCTTCTGTTCCGCCGAAGGCAGAGGCGGTCTTAACCGCAGGGTCTTTGCACAGGGCGACATAGCAGTCGGGGTTCAGAATCATGTTGCGGCCAGCTTTTGGCCACTTGGCATCGGTGCAGACTTTGCCGATGTCGAGCACGTCGTCGCTGTCGAAGTCAGCCGGGTCGGCATCATAAGCCGCTGCGCCGTAGTTGGCGTCGGTGATCAGCGACCAGATGTCCGCGATAACCGCTTCGGCCAAAGCCGCGCCGTACTGTTTGCCGATGTCGTCGAGCTTCATCATTGACAGGGTAGCAAGCTGGTCATCGGTGTATTCAAAGCCGACATACTTGTTTTTGTCGATGGACAGCTCTTTGGGGAGCTGGGTTGGTGCTTCGGTGACATAACCGTTTTGGGCGTTGTAGTCGTTGACCGTTGCGCCTGCCGGTGTCCACGTGAAGAGGATTTTCTTGCCAACCTGTACGGCGTCAGCCGAGAAGTCGGTGGAGAATGCTTTCAGGGGAGCGATGGCCGCGTTGAATGCTTTGAGCGCTGCCTGTGATACGATGTCGATTGCGAGTGATGCGGATAGAGCCATGGCTTAACCTTTCTGTTTTAGTTTAAATTCTTTGTGGAGAGCGGCTTTGTGTTTCAGTAGAAACTCGCCTTTGGCGACCGGGCCTTTGATGGCGTTGTACTGTTCAATCAGACTGTTTTCGCCAGCATCCGAGCCGGGTGCGGTTTCAATCGGTTTGACACCGGAAGCGGCGCAGATTTCGGCGGCGCGAGCTTCGGCGGTTTTGGCGGAAGCTTTGAGAGTGCCGACTTCTGCCGTTAGCGTTGTGACCTGTTCGGTCGCGGCGGTGAGTTTTCCGCTGACTTCGGTGAGACTGGTTTCTGCGGTGATCGCCCGAGATTCAGCGGCGGCGCGAGCGGTGTCGGCGTCCGTGAAGAGCGCCTGCGCTGCGGTTAGATCGCCGTTAAGTTTTGCGACAAGCGCCGTCTGGGTGTACAGAGCGGATAAAGCTTCGGCGAGTGTTTTCGGTTTTACGTCCATTTTGTTCCTCTTTCAGTTAGTGAGCTTTAGAAGCTCTTCGTACGCGCTTTCATAAATGCCGATCTTGTCAACCAAATTGGCGGCAAGTGCCCGCGATCCAATCATACATTGCCCGCGCATGGCACCGGGTTCGACCGCACGATTAGCCAGTACATGAGCGCGGAATCCGGCGAACAGATCGTCAACGGTTTCCTGCAAATGCGCCCGGTGGGCTTCGGTGAAACTGGGTGGCCATGTGGCGTCTTTCAGATCGCCGCCGGTGTGCGTGATGTAGGCCGGTTTCCAGCCGCGCTGTTCCCATTCGCCGGAGGTATCGACCAGCGGCAGGATGGTTCCAATGCTGCCAACCTGCGCCGACGGAGCGCAAACGATTTTGTCGGCTCCGACCGCGATGGCGTAGGCCGCCGACGCGCAGAGTTCATCAATCCATGCTACGATCGGAAGCGGCGATTGCGCCACGCGCTGGGCGAGCTCGATGTTGCCGATCGCCGCGCCCCCGGGTGAGTTGATGAGCATCAGCACGCCGCGTGCTCCCCGCTCTTCCGCCTGCGTGAATTCGTCGGCAATCTGCTCAAAGCCGGTATTGCCACAGCTTTTCTCGATGTTGGTCAATCCTTTGCCGAGCACCCCCTGAACGTGGATGTGCGCGATGCCGTTGCGGTCGATTTCCATTTCCGGGCGCTGATTGACCCAGTCGTCAAACATGCCCGCTTTGTATTCGGCGGCCATGCGGCTCTGCAATACTTCGTGGATGGATAGCCAGCCGCCGGCGGTGATGTTCCACGGTTCGCGGTACACTGAATTCTGGATGTGTGCAAATCTCATGGGGTTTCCTCTGGGTTGATTACGATGGGTTCGGGTGCTGCGCCGCCGGATGATTTATAAATCATATCGACCGGTACGCCGTATTTTTGAGCGGTGGCCAGAATGGCGGCGGCATTGCGCCCACGCACTTCGAGCTGCTCGTCGAAGTCCTGTCCGAGCTCTCCGTATGAATCCGAAAATGTTTTCAGTCCAGCCTCAACGTCGGCGCGGTTTTCTTTGTTTTCGCGACCAGCATCCACGGTGATTTTGCGCGGGGTGACAAAGCGGACTTTGTTCCATCCTTTGACCGGCGCTAGTTCGCCGCGATCTACCGCGTCGCCGATGATGTAGGCCCACGTCGGAACCAGCATCCGCTGGATGATAGCTTGCTGCCGGAGTTCAAAGCGTCGGCTAGCTTTGGCCGTGATCAGCCGGACGGATGCCCCGCCGACTTTGGTCGGGTCTTGCGTGAATTCGTAGGGCAGCATTCCGCCCGATGAGTCGCGCTGTAGGTGTGCAAGGAATCCGGTGAATGTTGCGCTGGGTCGGTTGCCGACAAAGGTTTCCATCTTTTCGCCCGGCTTCAAACCGGCCACGATTCCGCCAAGGATTTTCTGGAGCTTTTCCGGATCGGTTGCCTCTGTTCCGTCTTCGGCAGGAACATCAACTTGAAAGTCGCTATCATCGGGTATCTGCCCATCCTCGGTGGTGAGCAGGCGAGCTATGGCGGCGTTGTCTTTTACCGCACGTTTTTCAAGTGCCAGCAATTCAGTTTCATCCTGCAAATGGTTGATGCTGTGCTGCATGGTGGGAACGCTGCGCACGGCGCTGATGAGTTCCGGCTCGAAGATGTGCATGACAGCATTGGCCGGGATGCGCCGGAAGGTGTCGGTGGCTCCCTGCCGGATCATATAAAATTCCGGTGCGCCATAGGCATCGAATTTTATTCCGTCCACGGTGTCGGCGGTGCCGTCGTCGGCAACCCGGTGCGATTCGATGAGTTGGATGCGCGGGATGCCAAACCGGTCGCGAACCTTGACGATGAAGACCTCGCCGTCCTGATCGATGGCGCGGCAAGCCAGCGTCTGGCATTCGGCAAAGGAAAAGCGATTGGTGATATCGGCGCGATATGAAAAGCGGGTGAATATCTCTTCGGCCTGTTTGTTCCAGTCCGGATCAAGCGTCTGCGCCTGGGCCCGCATTCCCGAGCCGACGGAATACATGGCCATGTCGCCAATGACTTCCCTGACGAAGCCGGAGTTTTTGGTTAGATAGCGCGACTTACGAACCAGTTCGCGGCGCGTGTAGCTGGTCATTTCGTCTTTGGCATCGCGTGGAAAGGCTCCCGGCAGCCAGCCGCGAGCGCTGGATCGGTTCGCGCCTTCGTAAACTGACAGGCCAAGAAACTTTAACGCCTTGTTCGCGATGTAGTTTTTTAAAGGGTTTGCCACGTCATTTCTCCATGTAGCCGACACATGCGGACTGAATCATGCGGCGAGGTTTCCCGTATTTTGTCTGGTCGAGTTTTTTTAACGCATCCTGACAGGCGCGAATGATGGAGTGGATCTCTTCGACCCGCCGTTTGTTGACGCTCGATCCGTCCGAGGCGTAAGCCTGCTGGGTTTTGAGCAGTTCGCCTTTTTGCACGGCGAGAATGGCTTCAACCTCTACGGCCGTAAACCCAATGGAGTAATCAATCACGTCTTTCATCACTTGTGGCGGCGGTGTCAACCGATTCAACCCCGACGATCTTCAACATGATCGCCGCCGTAACGTCCATGACGGCGCAGTCGAAGTAGTGATTTGGGCGTTTTCCGATCTTTTCCCATATCCATTTTCCGGCTTTTTTGACTCGGCGTTCGGATTCGAGCTGCATCAGATATTCTTTCTTCGCATCGCCGGTGACTTGCCACATCGGTTCGTCGCCGGCCTTGATGTTGCGAAGCTTTTGCAGGATGTCGCGCATGTTATTCGCAGAAAAATAGTGCATTCGGCACATGCCGCGACCGGCGGCGACTTTGCGAACGGGTGAATAGAACCGGTAGGTACGGTCGGTCGATCCATCCTTGCGCTTGTGGACGTGGATGAAGCTTTGTTTCTGGTCGCCTTTCAATGCCGTCC
>CAZSSI010000136.1:0-3975 GCA_964609345.1 uncultured Verrucomicrobiota bacterium
TCGTGTTGTAGCGCGGCTTGTATTCCTTGATCAGCTTGCCTTCGGTCAGCACCGCTTCGGCGTCAGTGCGCAAAACCAGCACATCGAAATCGGTGATCGAGCGGATCAGCCCGCGCAGTTTCGGCTCGGCTTTGTGATACGTACTTTCGCGAAAATAACTCTGAACCCGCTTGTGGAGCGAAGCCGCCTTGCCGACGTAAATGATTGCACCGGTCCGCCCGCGCATCAGGTAAACTCCCGGCGCGTCCGGCAGTTCCCTCAGCTTTTTGCGAATGTTCTCCGGCCACGGCATGGCATGAACTCTACCAGAAAAATTAAAATCAGAGACTGAAAAGATCGTCGGTGAGCACGGCAGATTCAAAGCCCGCATCGGCGGGCAGGTCTTTCAGCAGGCAGGCTTCAACAGCCAGCACATCGCACCGTTCGTTTTCGGGATGACCGGCGTGCCCTTTCACCCAATGAAATTTGACGGTGTGTTCGGCGCACAGATCGATAAGCTGTTTCCAAAGGTCGGAATTTTTTGCCGGCTTGGATGGGGAAAGCTTCCAACCTTTGGAACGCCACCGCTTGGCCCAGCCTTTTTCGATGGCGTTGACGACATAGCTGGAATCGCTGGTCAGATCAACGACGCAGGGTTTTTTCAGCGAGCGGAGTCCTTCGATGCAGGCCATCATTTCCATCCGGTTATTGGTGGTTTTACGAAATCCGCCGGAAAGTTCTTTCCGGCGTTCGCCTGACAACAGCACGACGCCGTAGCCGCCCGGCCCGGGATTTCCCTTGCACGCGCCGTCGGTATAAATTTTTACAGATTCATCCATAAATCGGAACGCACGGTAGTTGATTTTCCTCCCCCTTGAAAACTTAAAGGACAACTGTGTTTTCGCTCTGTTTTCGTGTTGCGGGGGTGAAGGCTCCTCCCTATAGTTCCGGCTCATTTTCAGGGAATTTTAACCCTTAAACCCAAGGAGCAGATATGTCAGTTATTGTAGAAGTATTGGCCCGTGAAATTCTCGATTCGCGCGGCAACCCGACGATTGAAGTAGATGTGATTCTCGAGTCCGGCGTGCTGGGCCGCGCAGCCGTACCGTCAGGCGCATCGACCGGCGAAAACGAAGCGCTCGAACTGCGCGACGGCGATAAGAAGCGCTACCTCGGCAAAGGCGTCAAGAAGGCCGTTGCCAATGTGAACGAACAGATTGCCCCGGCCATTATCGGCATGGATGCGCTCGATCAGGTCGGCATTGACCGTTTCATGATTGATCTCGACGGCACCAAGACCAAGAGCAACCTCGGCGCCAACACCATCCTCGGCGTTTCGCTGGCCACCGCCCGCGCTGCCGCTGATTATCTGAACATTCCGCTCTTCCGCTACATCGGCGGCGTGAACGCCAAAGTTCTGCCGGTTCCTATGATGAACATCATCAACGGTGGATCGCACTCCGACGCTCCGATTGCGTTCCAGGAATTCATGATCCGCCCCGTCGGCGCGAAGTCCTTCAGCGAAGGTCTGCGTTGCGGCGCTGAAGTTTTCCACGCGCTGAAAGCGATTCTGAAGAAAAAAGGTCTGAGCACAGCCGTCGGCGACGAAGGCGGATTCGCTCCGAAGTTCTCTGGCGGAACAGAAGAAGCAGCCGACAGCATCATGCAGGCGATCAAGGACGCGGGCTATGTTCCGGGCAAGGATGTAATGATCGGCCTCGACTGCGCCTCTTCCGAGTTCTACAAGGACGGTAAATATGACTATTCCAAGTTTGAAGGCAAAGGCGGCGCTAAGCGCACCTCCGCCAAACAGGCCGAATACCTCGCTGAGTTGGTTGCCAAATATCCGATCGACTCGATCGAAGACGGTATGGACCAGAATGACTGGAAGGGCTGGAAGATTCTGACCGATCTGCTTGGCGACAAGTGCCAGCTGGTCGGCGACGATCTGTTCGTAACCAACGTTGAATACCTCAGAAAAGGTATCGAAACCGGTTGCGCCAACTCGATCCTGATCAAGGTGAACCAGATCGGCACACTCACTGAAACGCTCGACGCGATCGAAATGGCCCACAAGGCGGGTTACACAGCGGTTGTTTCCCATCGCTCCGGCGAAACCGAAGACAACACGATTGCCGACATCGCTGTGGCAACCAACGCTGGCCAGATTAAAACCGGCTCACTCAGCCGTTCTGACCGGATCAGCAAATACAACCAGTTGCTGCGTATTGAAGAAATGCTGGGCAGCGAAGCCCGTTACGGCTGCTAAATTCAAGCAATCCGGCAACGGTGAAATGCCCCGGAGTTTTCCGGGGTATTTTTTCTTCTGCCTTAAGCCGGAATTTTTCATATTTCATATTTCATAATTCATCGTCATCCCCCTATACTGCGCGCCGTGAGTCCTCAGAAATACTGGAATGTTGTTTACCGTTATACTGCGATTGCCGCGATCGGCCTCGCGCTCACCGGCGTCATTTTCGCCTTTCTGCCGAAGGTGGCTCAGTTCCGCAGCTATCAGGAAACCAAGAACGCACTGGAAGCCGATATCCGTGCCAAAGAGGAATCCATCAAGGAACTGCGCATCAAGCAGGAGCGCTTCGGTTCCGACAAATATTTTGTTCAACAGATCGCCCATGAAACCGGTTATGCCCACGAGGGTGAAACCATCTACCAGTTCAACGAAAAGACCGCCAGCAATCTGCCGCCGGTCGCACCCGGAGCGACAAACCCATGAAAAAACCAATTGTTTGGACCATTGCAGGCGCGGACTCCGGCGGCGGAGCCGGTATACAGGCAGACATTAAAGTCATCAACCTGCTCGGTGCGCACGACTGTTCGGCGATTACGGCGCTGACGGCTCAAAATACGATCGGCACGGGCCGCCTCGAATGGGTCGCTCCAGACATGCTCTCCGCTCAGCTTGAAGCCCTCAAGGCCGACCTGCCGCCCGCCGCCGTCAAACTCGGTATGCTCGGCACTGCCGCCACCGTCGAAATTGTCGCCGCTTTTCTAAAAACAGTTAAAGCGCCCTTCACGGTTTGTGATCCGGTACTCATTTCATCCAGCGGCGCATTTCTGCTTGAAGCCTCCGCGTGGAAAATTTTAACCGAAAAACTTTTTCCGGTCATTGATCTGATTACACCGAATATTCCCGAAGCCGAACACCTGCTCGGTATGGAAATTGCCACACCTGCCGACATCGAAGCCGCCGCCCAGAAAGCGCTCACCACCGGCGTTAAAGAAGTGCTGATCAAAGGCGGACACGGTTTTCACGATATGGAACTTTCCAGCGATTACTGGAGCGACGGTAAAAACAACGTCTGGCTTTCCAGTCCGCGTGTCGATACGAAGCACTCGCACGGAACAGGCTGTGTACTTTCATCGGCAATTGCAACGGCCCGCGCGCTGGGCTACCGCCCGCTCGACAGCATCATCGTTGCCAAAGCCTATCTTAATCAGGGATTGCGTCTGGCACCGGGACTGGGGCGCGGTTTCGGACCGCTTGCCTTCACCCCGTGGGAAAAGGCCGAGCAGGATTTTCCATTCGTCGCTCACAAAATCGGCGGACCGGGCGCCCGGGCCGCGCTTCCAACTGCAGGAAACATTTAGCCGAGTGCGGCCTGCGTTTCTTTGAGACGTTCGATGATTGGAATCTTCTGCAGACATTTTTCTAAACAGGCTTCGCATTCAATACAGTGCGATGCATCTTTACCTTTGGCAATCCACGGGTTACCGAATTGCACGTACTGGTTTCTTGCATGTTCCGTCAGACCGTAAACGCGGTGATAGTTCATGAATTCAAAACATTTCGGAATATTGACGTCCTGTGGACACGGCAGGCAGTAGCCGCAACCGGTACAGTAGAGCGATGCCAGCTGCTTAAGGTCGTTGGCCGTTTTTTCTTCCGGACGGAGAACCGGAGCTATGCGGCATAACTTAAATTAACCAGTAGGTGGTTTGAAAACCGAGACCACTTCTCCTGTCCGTTCCATGGTT
>CAZSSI010000137.1:0-3970 GCA_964609345.1 uncultured Verrucomicrobiota bacterium
TTCCTTTCGTCCCCTTTTCCGCCAGAATTTTTCCGGCGGCAAGATCGGTGCCGTACAGGCGCGTAACCACACCCAGCTTGCCGGCCGGAATGTCGGTGATGGGATGAATTTCCCAGCCCCACGAATACGGATTACGGAAATAACGACCTTCCGCCAACACATCGAGCGTGATGCCCTTCTGATTCGGTGCAAGCGCCAGCACCTGCTCGGCGGGCAGGTCTTTCCCGGTTTTATGAATCAGCACAGCAATCTGTCCGCCGCGCGGTTCAATCCGGCAGAAAAACCAAATAAAAATAAAGAGCGTAAAAACCGCCACGGTCAAAGCAACCAGCCCGATTAGCGGTCCGCTAAACGACGGCATGGACACCGCTGGACGCAACTTAAACGGTGGCGGACGTCTTTCCCCGTCCTGTGATTCATCAATTCGCTCGCTCATATGTATTCCTCCTGATTAAAACTGCGTTCCATGCGCAGCACGATAACGATTCGCGAACCGCGGAACAAGTGGTTTCAAGAATTTGGTTCCAATCACCGAAAAACTATTCCGTCGTGCCCGGAAGAGCCGGACGAACCTTGATGGTTTTTTCCCGCTTGATGCGAACCGTGCCGGGCTTGGCGCCGCGCGGTTTAGAAACATTCTTCGCTTCGGTGCAGGAGACCGGAACAATCCCGGCGGCGCGCGCTTTGCTGTGCCACGCCGCAATGGCGGCGGCGGCTTTAATCAGATCGGCTGTTGCGGTCTCGCCTTCCGGACCGCGCAGAATCACATGGCTGCCGGGCAATCCGTGAACATGAAACCAGAGATCATTAGCGCGGGCGGTTTTCAGGCTGAGCAGATCGTTATCGGCGTCGGTTTTTCCGGCCAGCGCTTCCCAGCCTCCGGCAAGCGCATATTTCCAGACATCGGGTTCTGTGACTCTTTCCTTCATAAAAGAAAAGATAACGCAGAGTTTACAGCTGTGCGAGAACGGTTTCCCAGCGACTGTCTTTGGCGCGGGCCAGCGCCCCTACTCTCAGTTCGTCGCGCAAAACAGCATTGTTCCGCACACTGCGAAGCGCCTCGGCCAACGCCGCAGGGCTACGCGCATCAACTACGAGGCCGGAGTTGTGTGAGCGGACAATTTCGCACGGGCCGCCTTCGCTCGAAACGATAGCGGGCAGTCCGCTGGCGTGAGCTTCGAGAACGGCATTACCAAACGTATCGGTAAGGCTCGGAAATACGAAGAAGTCCGAACCGGCATAGGCTCGCGCAAGTTCTTCGCCGTTGAGCCGTCCGGTAAAAATGATGTGCTCACCGGCATAGGCCTGTCTGAGTTCTTCCAGATGCGGCCCGTCGCCAGCCAGAACAAGTTGCGCCTTGAAGGTCTTGTCACCAGCAAGCGAACAGAATGCCTCCAGCAGGTTCTCCAGATTTTTCTCTTTTGAAATGCGCCCGGCATAGAAGAATTTAAAGCCGCCATTCAGACCGAACTGCTTCCAGAATTTTTCGTCGCGCTTTTCCGGCGAGAATCGCTCGAGGTCTACGCCGCGCGGCATGACATAAAGTTTCGCGCGGTCGAACCCTTTTTCCACCAGCTGGTCGAGATAGGCCCGACTAGGCACAGCGACGTGGTCCATGCCTTCATAAAACCACGTCATGTAGCGCCAGGTGAGATCTTCCATCTGGTCGTCATCGGCCAAATGACGAACGTATTGCGGGAAGTCCGTGTGGTAAATGCCGCGCACCTTGAGTTTGAGCATCCGCGCCGCACCGAGCGCGGCGAGACCGACCGGACCGGGCGTGGAGATAATGACTTCGTCAATCTCCTCCTCTTCGAGCCAGTTGATCATTTCGAGAAACGGCGGATAGACCAGTTCCTGCCGATTGTATTCTTCCAGCGTAAACGTACCGACCGGCCTGAAATTTTTCACCGGGAAGGCCGCTTCGGGTTTTTCCGGCAGACAGGTGACCACCGTGATTTCCTTGCCTTCGATGTGCGCCAGCGTGGCGAGAGTACGGATCGTGTTCGCCACGCCGTTCATGTCATTTAAGGTGTCGGTGAACCAGGCGCGTTTGCCGGAACGGCTCGTAAGCCGTTGTGTTCCGGCGAAATTTGCAGCGACTTCGCGTAGAAATTTCTCATCCTTGTGCTGCACATTGAAAGCGGTCAGATACGGAGCCAGACCTAGCGCAACCGGGCCGAGCGAGGCGAAGGACTGGATGCTTTCGATAAGTCCGCCGCGCTGTATCTGTTCAATGAAGCGCTGAATAAAGGTGAACGTGAGCTGATGACCAATCCGGCAGGCAGCTTTGAATTTCCGGTCGTCCTCGTGGTGAGGAATATCACCCTCTTCAACCGGCTCGGCGGCGGAGCGTCGGCGGATAGCAATGATTTCATCCAATAGCATTTTTTCGATATCGTTGAGCTGTTTTTTCTTCTGGTCAAAAATCAGTCGCCGGATCGGCTGTGTAAACGTCGCACGCAATCCAGTTTCAGGCGCTTCCGGTTTTTCGACGATCCGCTTGAGCATGGCACCGACGAGACTGTCTTTGCCGGTACTGCTTTTGAGAAAACGGTTTTCGTAATAGCTAAAGGCGATGCCGTAGAGGCTGTGCGCCAGTCGTACACTGGTTCCCGCCCGGCCGCCAGCCTGATGCTGTCCTTCGCCGAGGTGTTGCAGAAAGTCGAACACGGTCGCGGCGTGCGGAGTAACGGTGTGTGCTTCGGCGGTATAGAGACCACTGTGGTCGTCACTGCCGCCGGTAAGAAATTTTTTCCAAGGTTCTGAACCGGTTGGCGCGATCCCGTGTTTGTCGGCAAGACGTTCCATCAGTTCCGGTGTCAGGTTTTCAAAGACCGCCTGTGCCAGCGATCCGGCACGCGGATGGCGCGATCCGTTGAGACCTTCAAACCGCTTGAACATCAGGATGAGTTTTTCAAATTGATCAACCGTCATGCGATCATTGTCGCGGAACAGCGGGTGAGCAATGGCGTGAACGATGTGGTTCTCGTTCATGTAGCGCTGCAGGTCGTAAATATTCGGGCGCAACTCGTCGAGATCGCGGAAGGTTTTTTCGGTGATACCCCAGACTAGGCAGTGAACCTTCGCATTGTTCTCCGTAAAATAGGTGGTGAGTTCGGAAGAAAGAAATGTTCCGGGCAGATGGGCGATTTCGAGGGCTCCGCTGATTTTGTTGTGATCCGTGATTGTCACATAGTCCATGCCGCGCTCGCGGCAGGTACGGTAAAGCGCCAGCGGATCCACAAAACTTTCTGGCGAACCGATGCGGCGGAGAAACCATTCGCTCGGGCGATCCGAGTATTTGCTGTGAACGTGCAGGTCGGCCCTGCTGTGTAATTTTTCACTGTATATCATGCTGAAAAGTTAAAATTGTCCGGTCAGATTTTAATTAGGATCATGTTTGGTTTATGTTCGTTTTCGCGTCGGCGTGGATCACAGATTTCCCGCGGACATTAACCGGATTCTCACAATTCCGTGTTACCTTCGGAATATGAAATATTTAAACCACGGGCTGTTCCTGATTGATGGGATCGGTCCATTTTTCCGGGAAAACCGCCGGGCAGAGATCAACTGGTCGAAAATTGATTTTACCGAGCTGGACTCCGATGGATGCATCCCCGCGGAACGATGCAGCCAGATTGAGAACGACTTCCGGACGTTCACGATCAGGGCCGCGGCGATGGGATACAATGCGGTAACACTCGACGATCTCGCTCATCTGACACCCCTTCCGCTTTATGCCGACAAATTGAAAAACAAGATTGAGCAGTACCGTGAACTCTACCGGACGCTTTTCGCCATTGCCGGAGAATCCGGTATGCAGGTTTTCATCACCACCGATCTGCTTTTTTTCAATCCGGTCATTGAAGCGCTGATCGGCGGAAACCACCAGAAAGCCGAAACCTTTATCGCCACCTGCTGCCGCAGATTCTTTGAGGATTTCCCGATGGCTGGCGGAATTATTTTC
>CAZSSI010000138.1:0-3966 GCA_964609345.1 uncultured Verrucomicrobiota bacterium
TCACCGGCGCGGTCGTCACCGCGCTCGGCCATACCGCCGCCGCCGTCGTCGGCAATAACCACAAACTGAACGGCTTGCTGATCAAAACCGCCGATGCCGCTGGCGAACGGTTATGGGAACTGCCGCTCTGGCCGGAAAATATGGACGACATGAAAGGAACCTTCGCCGACTTGCAGAACATGAGTAAATCGGGAACCGCCGGAACCATCAACGGCGCGGCCTTCCTTGCCAACTTTGTCCCCGAAACGATTCCGTGGGCGCACCTCGACATCGCCGGAACCGCCTGGGAAGAATCTTCCAAACCCTGGATGGATCCCGGCGTCACCCTCTTCGGCGCAAGAACGCTGATTGAGTGGATCAAGGGAATGAAATAAGGCGGGCAAATTTTATGCCCAATCAACTATTCGAAGGAGAAATACGATGAAGAAGATGTTGGCTCTAGCAATCATCTCAATGTCTCTTGGATGCGCCACAGCACATAAACTGAATGCGGTTGGATTAGGAATGACAAAATCAGAAGTCATTCAAACTCTAGGAAAACCTGTTAGTGTTAGTGCTCAAGGAAAGGCAGAATACCTGAATTACAGTTTATGCGAGAAAGGCTGGCCGTCTCCCAGTTGCAATATAACTACTCCCTACTACGTAAGGCTCGTTGATGGAAAAGTAGAGTCCTACGGGCGTATGGGGGATTTCGACAGCGCAAAGGATCCTACGAGTAAAATCATTGTAGAGAGAGAAGATATAATAAAAGCCGATATTAACTCTCATGAGTCAGGCAATTCGAACGTGTACACGGAACTAATGAAAATAAAACAGTTGAAGGAAGAAGGCCTCCTCACCGAAGAAGAATTTCAGCAAGAAAAAGGCAAGATACTAAAAAAATACTAACTTCAATCCAGCGAATTCAGTAAGACGCTGATCCCGCGCAGACAAGTATGAACCTGAACGGCAAAAAAGCTTTGGTAACCGGCGGCGCGGTGCGGATTGGCCGCGCGATTACCGAAGCATTGCTGGCTGAAGGCGCGGAAGTGATCGTCCATTTCCGAACTTCTGAAACGGAAGCCAAAGCGCTTTCGCAGAAAACCATTCAGGCCGACCTCAGCGATCCGGCGCAGTGCGAAACACTGCTGGAGCGCGCCTCGGCGCAGTTCGGGCCGATCGACATTCTCGTCAATAACGCCGCCGTTTTCCATCAGACCAAACTGGCCGACGCCACGCACGACGCCGTGATGAAAGAACTTCAGCCGAACCTGCTCGCGCCGCTGGCACTGATCCGCGGTTTTGCGCGGCAAACGAAGACCGGCAAGATCATCAACCTGCTCGACCGGCGTATTACCTCGCACGACACAACCTGTATTCCGTACATGCTCAGCAAAAAAGGGCTCGAAGAGCTGACGAAGCTGGCGGCACTCGACCTCGCCCCCGGCATCACCGTCAACGCCGTCGCCCCCGGTGCCATCCTTCCTCCGCCGAAGGACAGCCATAATCCGGCGTGGGAATACGCCGGAACCATACCGCTCGGCAAACGCCCGACTCCCGCCGACGTCGCCGGCGCCGTTCTTTATCTGCTGAAAAGCGACCACATCACCGGACAAACCATTTTCGTCGATGGCGGACAAAATCTTCTTGGAGAGGAATAATGGAATGAAGGAACAATGGAATATTGGGGAATAAAGAGTTGCCGCTAAGAATCTGTTGATTAAGCCATCGGCATTGCATCATTCCAATATTCCAGTGTTCCAACATTCCAAAGGAGTTCTTATGGATCGGATTTACATCAGAGACCTAGCGCTGAGATGCATCATCGGGCTTTATCCCGAAGAGCGGAAGAATAAGCAGGACGTGATCATCAACATCGTGCTGGGAACCGACCTACGCGCCGCTGGAAAGAGCGATTCGCTGAACGACACGGTAGATTACAAAGCCATCAAGCTGGCGATTCTGGATTTCGTCGAAACCAGCAGTTTTAACCTGATTGAGTCGCTGGCGGAAGGTATCGCGACGATCTGTCTGAAAGACCGGCGCGTTCAGAGCGCCACGGTCACCATTGATAAACCCGGCGCGTTGCGCTTCTGCCGCAGCGTCGCCGTCGAAGTCACCCGTTCGCGCTAAGATTGTCCGTGTCCTCTGTGATTTCCGGGGTCAGCGACCCCGGCTACAGAATACAGCAAAAAACCGTCCCCACCGTGGGCGGCTACAGTTCTTCTGAATTTGCTCTGGACTTTAAACCTTTAAAAAACAGACGTGGCTCCGGAAAAAGGCAGTTTGCGGTAAATCCAAAGTGCGGGCTTGTGCAAAACCGCCATCATCCGCTCACGAACCGGTTGAAACAAAACCAGCGGAAAGAAGAATAGGAAAAAGGAAAAACTGCCGACCAGAATATCGGAAAGCCAGTGTCCGCCGCCCGCCAGTCGCGGCAGTGCAAAAGCAATCATACCGAGAGCGGCGGCCCAGCCGTACCACGAACGCAACCGCCAGATGAGGAATGACCCGATAAACATCAGTACGGTCGCGTGGTCGCCGGGAAAACTGTTGCTGGAGCCGACCTTGACACTCCAGGTGATCCGCTCTTTAAAATCCGTCAGCAGAATCGCCCGCGCCTTCAATCCGGCAGTTTCCGTCGGTGATGCACGGTGGAATTTGATGAGCAGTTCGGAAGCCACTGTAACCAGCAGCAGCGCGGCAACCATGTAGAGTCCGAACTGAATCAGTCCGGCGCGGTTTTCATGGCGCGGGTTACGGACGTAGTAAATGGCAAACAAAAGTCCCATCCAGGCGGCAGCGACAAGGTCAAACGCACGATGGTTGGCAATACCCCAGACCGTCTGCATCACCGGATTGTCTTTCATCGTGCCGTTCATCGCCAGGAAGACATTCGAGTCGATCGTCTTCCATAAAGAATCCTGCTGTGCATAACGAACCGCCGGGCGGCCTTTTTGATCGCGACAGCTTTCCTGAGTCCGCATCCAGCTGCCAAATAGAGCCGCCGCCAGCGCCATACACAACAAAATCAACACCAGAGAACCACGCTTCTTCAAACCAACCTCCTCACAAAAACCTAACAAGGCGGGAAAATATGCCGCGGAAATTTTGAAATTCAATCCGATTTTCAGGGCCCCGGGAAAATTATTCTGCGCGGCAAAGAAGTCCTTTGAGATAGGCGCCTTCCGGGAAGTTCAGGGCAATCGGATGATCCGGCGACTGATTCAGCACCGCCAGAATCTGACCGTTCCGTCCGGCATCGAGCGCGGAGTCGGCGACAATCTTCTGGAACAGCGGCATTTCCATGTGGCCGGAGCAGGAAAAGGTGAAAAGCAGTCCGCCTGGACGCAGAAGTTTGAACGCCAGCAGGTTGATGTCTTTGTAGCCGCGCGCCCCTTTTTCGAGCTGATTGCGCGATTCAATAAACTTGGGCGGATCGAGAATGATCAAATCGAAATCACGGCGCGAGTCGCGAAAGCGACGCAACTCTTTAAACACATCGCCCTCGATATATTCCGAAGCCGCTGGGTCGAGTCCGTTGAGTTCTGCATTCCGTTTAGCGATATCGAGCGCTGGCCCGGAGCTATCCATTTGCAAAACGTGCTTCGCGCCGCCGAGCAGCGCGGCGACGCCGAAGCCGCCGGTGTAGGAAAAGCAGTTGAGTACATCGCGCCCTTCGGCCCACTGGCGAACCGCCAAGCGACTGTCACGCTGGTCGAGGTAGTAGCCGGTTTTGTGTCCGGCTTTGATATCCACCAGCAGGTGCATGCCGTTTTCTTCGATTTCAACCAGCTCCGGCGGCTCGGAACCGGCCAGCACTCCGCAACGCGACGGCAAGCCTTCCTTTTCGCGCACCGAAACATCGGAACGTTCATAGATAGAAAGTTCCGGAAAAAGTTCCTGTAGCAGTTCGACGATGGTGTTCTTCCAATATTCGGAACCGGCGGAAAGAAACTGACAGACCAGCCAGTCCGCATAACGGTC
>CAZSSI010000139.1:0-3940 GCA_964609345.1 uncultured Verrucomicrobiota bacterium
CTGATTTGTCTGGATGAATCGCTGGAAAAATTTAAAGGCTTTGGTCCGCAGGATTGTTCCTGTGCGGCGCAGAATTTACAGCTTGCCGCGCACGACATGGGGCTGGGCACCGTCTGGATTGCGGTGATCGGTGTGCCGCCGCGCGTGGCCGGCTGCCGCAAGGTGCTGGGCGTGCCGGAGCCGATTGTTCCGTTCGCCATCTTTCCGCTCGGTGTGCCGGGCGAAAGTCTGTCCGCCGAAACCCGTTATGATTCATCCCGGATCCATCGTGAAAAGTGGAGTAAGGCTTAACTTCCCGTATCTCGAATCTTGCATCCTGTATCTGGAGTTTTTATGAGTGCACAGAAAACCTATCCTATTCGTTGTCCGCAATGCCGCCATGAACAAAAGGTGGAGCTTTATGAGTCCATCAATGTGACGCAGCAGCCGGAGCTGAAAGTTGCGCTGTTTGAAAACCGTCTGAACCGTATCGTCTGCGGATCGTGCGAGGCGTCGTTCCGGATCGACAAGCCGCTGCTGTACCACGACCCGGAGCGCAATATTCTGATTCACTGGATGCCTGATACGGTGGTTTCGCGCGAAGAGATTCTCGATGAGTTTGATAAGAGCATGGAGGATCTGCGCGCCGTGCTGCCGCCGGATATCGAACCGCCGCGCGTGCGGCTGGTCTTCACCCGCGCCGAGCTGGTCGAGCTGATTTTTATCATCGAAGCGGGGATGGAAGAGCGGGTGGTAGAATACATTAAATACACCATTCACACGCAGAATCCGGGCCGTGTGTCGCCCGCCACGAAACAGTTGCTTCTCAATGTGCAGGATTCAACGGCGGACGAACTGCTTTTTGCGGTGCAGAATACGGAGACGTTCGAACTGGAAGATATTTTGCGTTATCCGCGTGCGGCCTATCACAATATCCGGAAGCTGTATAAAAAGAATCCGGATGAGTTCACCGAGCTATTCCCCGGCCCGTACATCAGCGCACGCGGGGCGCTGATGGCCGAAGGAGATTCAAATGAGCAATAATCAATGCGCAATATTCAATGTTCAGGTAACGGTACTTGAGCGTTGAGAATTGGAAATTGAATATTGTTTATTTACCCAGCTGCTTCAGCGCGTTTTCGGCAGTTCCGGCCCATGAGGTTCCGGCGTTTTCCGTCAGAAAATCTTCCAGAACGATGCGTGCTTCAGCAATTTGTCCGGCCTGTTCCATGCAGCGGGCGACGCTCAGGATGGCTATCGGATGCAGATAGCTGGTGCTGTGCTTTTCAGCAAATCCGGCGAATTGCGTAGCGGCGCCAGCGAAGTTACCGTCGGCTTCGGTGCAGTAAGCCAGACCCAGTTCTGCTACCGGACGCAGATCGTGGTTATTATATTTTTTCAGGAAGCGTTCGTATTGGACGCGGGCTTGAGCCGAATCGCCGGAGTTAAAGAGAAGCTTAGCCAGATTGAGCAGGGCGATCGGGCCGGTCGGGGTGGAGCCGTATTTGGTCACCACTTCTTCAAGCTGCTGCGGAGTCCGGGCGGACATCAGCATCTTTTCAGCGGCAGCCAGTTTGGATGCCTTGTGATTTGCAATACCTCTTAATGCGATCACGGCGATCAGTGCAGCGAGAAGTCCCGTGCCGATCAGTTTGCCGTAGCGTTTCAGGAATCCGATAACTTCGCTCACTTCCTGTTCTTTAAGCGCTTGTTTCTTCAGCAGTTCCGCATGTTCCGGGGTGTGTTCGTGATCCATCATAGTCAAACTCCTGTTTTGAAGGCGGGTACTCTTATCTTTTCAGCCGCATGATTCAAGCGCGTACAGCTCCAGAATCAGGTCGGCCGTCTGCTCATCGGTTAGCCCGTCGGTAGGGACGAGGTGTTTAATGGCTTCATAAAGCGGTTTGCGACGCGCCAGCAGGGCTTCGATCTGGCTTTTTTTGTCGCCAGAGAGGAGCGGGCGGTTCGCATCTTTCTCTACTCTCTGGAAAATGGTGGCTGGCGATGCGGTCAGGCAGACGACTAACCCGCTTTTTTCGAAATCGGCGATATTGTCGGGGTTCAGCACAATGCCTCCGCCGGTGGAGACAACGATTCCTTGGCGGGTTGAGAGCTCTTTGACCAGCTCGCGTTCCAAAGCACGGAAAGCGGCTTCGCCGTCCTGAGCGAAAATTTCAGAGATGGGTTTCCCCTGACGGCTCTCGATGATCGAATCCATATCGACCAGTTCCATGCCGGTACGCTTTGCCAGTACACGGCCTGTTACCGTTTTACCGGTTCCCATGAACCCGATCAGGATGATGTTCTGGTTTTTCATCTTTCTTCCAAAAAGAAAACGCCCCGGGCGCCGGGGCGTTATACAGAAGCCAACCCGTCAAGGCCAGTCATTAGACCTTGAGGGTCATCAGCTCGGCGCGGATATCTTTGTTGGTCATCCGGCGAATGACGGCTTCTGTGACACCAGCTCCTGCCAGACGTTTTTTCTGCTGGGCGATACGATAGCGCTTCGGGCCGGCTTTTTTGGTCGGACGGCGAAGCGGTTTTTTACGCATTGAACGGCGAATTCTCATTTTTCTTCTCCAAAGGCTTATCGTTTTTAAACGAGCGGTGTAAGCTACACAGGCCGGTTGAGTGAATCAACTTAAAAAAGGAGCTTTTCCATGGCCCGCGTAAAACTTGAAATGCCGAGCGTCTATTTGTTCAAAACCGAGCTGACAGTGCGCATCACCGATATTAGCTATGGCGGGCACATGGGGAATGCCAATGTGCTGGCCCTGATGCACGAAGCCCGCGTCCGCTTCCTGAAATCATTCGGCTATAGCGAAATCAACGTCGAAGGGCTCGGAACCATCATGCTCGACTCGGTCGTCATCTACAAGGCGCAGGCGTTTGCTGGCGACGTTCTGCAGATTGAAGTGACTGCTGGCGACTTCAGCCGGCTCGGTTGCGATATCTTTTACCGTATCACCAAGAAAGAAGGCGGCGCGGAAGTGGTGCTGGCCAAAACCGGTGTCGCTGTTTTCGACTACGCCAACCAGAAACGCGTTTCGCCGCCGGAAGCTTTCGTTAAAAAACTCGGCGGATAAGCGGGGCTTTTGGTATTTCCAAAAGCAATGACTGGTAAGGAATGGCAAAACGGGTTATAAAGCAGGCTTTCCAACGGGAGAAGAACATGGACGAACTGCTCAAACAGCTAAAAAACAATGCCAAGGAGAGCCCGGAAAATCTGGCTAAGCTTCTCGGTATTACGGTGGCCGAAGTAAAAGCCAAGGTCGAAGCCTATGAAAAGGCCGGAATCATTCAGGGCTATCAGGCCATTATCAACGAAGACAAGCTCGATGGCGCGCCCGTCACAGCGGTTATCGAAGTCCGTCTCACCGCCGAACGCGAGGGCGGCTTCAACCGCACGGCAGAGCGCATCAGCCGCTTCCCCGAAGTTCGTTCCGCCTTCCTGATGTCCGGCGGTTACGACCTGCTTCTTTTTGTCAGCGGAAAAACCCTGAACGAAGTCGCCAGTTTCGTCAGCGAAAAGCTGGCGACGCAGTGCGGCGTCGTTGGCACCGCGACCCATTTCATGCTCAAAGCCTACAAGAAAAACGATGTCCTCATGCGTGGATCCGATGAAAACGAACGACCCAAAATCTCTGCGTAACCGCATCGCCGGTCATGTGCGCGACATTCCGCGCTCCGGTATCCGCGACTTCTTCGACATCGTCAGCACCCGTGCCGACGTGATCAGTCTTGGCGTCGGCGAGCCGGATTTTGTCACGCCTTGGCATATTCGCGAAGCGGCCATCACGGCGCTGGAGCAGGGTGTCACCAGCTATACGTCCAACCTTGGACTGCTGGTCCTGCGCAAAGAAATTTCCGGCTACGTCCGGAAAATCACCGGAGTTACTTATAATCCGGAAAACGAAATCCTGATCGCCGTCGGCGTCAGCGAAGCCATGGATCTGGCCGT
>CAZSSI010000140.1:0-3925 GCA_964609345.1 uncultured Verrucomicrobiota bacterium
CGGCTTCGTCGATCACGAGAAAGCGCAGTTCATCGAAGCAAATCTCTTCTTCGCGGATCAATTCCAGCAGACGTCCGGGCGTGGCGACCACCACCTCGACGCCGCGCCGCAGATGCCGCAGCTGATACTCAATGTCCTCGCCGCCGATGATCGCCGTCACGCCGATTTTAGAAGGCATGTACTGCCCAAAAAGTTCGAAGGCTGCCGCGACCTGCTGCGCCAGTTCACGTGTGGGCGCCAGTACAAGCGCCCGGACAGAACCCGGCTTCTTTTTCGGTGGCATCTCGCTCAACAGCTGGAGAATCGGCAAAGCGAACGCCGCAGTTTTTCCGGTACCGGTCTGGGCCTGGGCAATCAGGTCGTTCCCTTCGAGGATGAGCGGGATGGTTTGCTCCTGAATCGGAGTCGGCGTTTGGTAGTGAACCGCATCGACCACGCGCTGCATGGACTCTGTAAGCCCGAGTTTAGAAAATGACATTGTTTATAAATCCTTTTTTGACCGGGCCCGTTTTGACGCGCCGCAATCTAGCCTTTGCGCATCAAAACACAATAAACAACCCTAGGAAAATGGAACCACTAATTTTCACTGATAATAAGAGCCTTGATAAAAAAGTAATCCGCACCATCAGGGTGAGATGGACATACGCCGGACATAAATCAAAAACATCTATTTTGCGGGGAATTAGTGTCGATTAGTGAAGATTAGTGGTTAGTTCATTTCTGTATTTAGGATAAAAATTTGCGCTGGTCTGTTCATACTTCCGGCTCATTCTGCCGAACCGGACTCTTCCTGTCAAAACCTGCGCGCCTCCCCGCGAAAGGCAGAACGCGACGGGAAAAGCCGTTGCACTGGGAAGGCCCTTTGAGCATAATGCCGCCCTTATGAAAAAAATCCTTCTTTCCCTCGTTCTGGCGGCTCCGGCGCTTTTTGCACAAACCAATGCGGTTCTGGCGGTGGGCTCCACCAACGGCCCGCTGATTACCGCGGTTGATGGCTACGCCGCCCGCGTAGACAGCACGATCATCACCTACGGTGAAGTGCGCGAGAGCGCCGCGCCCTATGTCCAGCAGCTCATGAGCCAGTTCAAAGGCAAGGAACTTGCCGAACGGATGCAGGCCGCCTATCTTGACACCCGCGAGGCGCTGATTGAGGAAGCACTGTTCAAGGCCGAAACGAAAAGACGCGAACTGTCTCTTCCCGACAAGGTGATCGACGACGAAGTTAACCGGCTCATTCGTGAACGGTTCAAGAATGACCGCGCTCTACTCACCCGCGCTCTGGCTTCCCGCCGTATGACGTACGAGGAGTGGAAACAGGAAGTTCGCGACCAGATCACCCTGCGCATTTTTTATAATCAGGAAGTCACCCGCCGCGCGACCGTGCCGGTAGAAGCTGTCCGCGCCGAATATGAGCGCGCCAAAGAGCAGTACTTCATTTCCTTTAAGGTCAAATACCGCTTCATCCTGATCAGCAAAGGTAAAACCGACGAAGACCGCATTGTGAAACGGAAACAGGCAGAAGATACTCTACAGAAACTGCGTGATGGCGCCGACTTCGACACGGTTGCCAAAGATGTTTCCGAAGGCGATCTGACCGCCAGTCCGTGGCGCGAGCCCAAAGACGTACGCGTCGAATTGCGCCCCGCTCTGCTGAAAACGCCAGCAGGCCAGATCAGCGATCTCGTCGAAACCCCCGGCGAATTTTACATCGTCAAAGTCGATGAGCGGCGCGAAGAAGGTTATGTGCCCTTCGAAGACGTTCAAAAGGACATCGAGAAAAAACTTCTCGACGCAGAAAAAGACCGACTGCACACCGCGCTGATCAAGTCCGTTTCCGCGAATCACTTTATAGAACGGTATTAATATCTGCGGTGAAGCCGGACAGCCCGTCCCATGAACCGGTGGATTGATGGCTTTATGGAAAAAGAAAACCCCAACCACCCGCTCCCCCGGCTCACCAGCCCGTCGGTGATCAAAGCGTTGCTGGATTCTCTCGAACACCGTCCGAATAAAGGGCTCGGGCAAAACTACCTGATCGATTCCAATATTCTCGGCATCATCGTCGCGGCGGCGGAAATTTCTCCGGCGGATCAGTTGCTCGAAATCGGCCCCGGCCTCGGCGCGCTGACGCAGGCGTTGCTGACCACCGGAGCAAAGCTCATTGCGATTGAAAAAGACCAAGTGATGGTCGCGCATCTGCGGGAATATTTTCCGGAGCTTCCGCTGATTGAGAAGGACGTGCTCGACGTAAATCTCAACGAACTGTTCGCGGGCGGTATCAATAAGATTGTCGCCAACCTGCCCTATTCCGTCGGAAGCCGCTTCATCGTCGACGCGCTGGAAGCCGCGCCTCTGCCGGAAAAAATGGTGTTCATGATACAGAAAGAAGTTGCCGACCGGCTGACGGCGCAACCGGGCGGAAAAGAGTTCGGACCGCTGGCCATCTGGAGCCAGTTGAACTATAGCGTGAAGAATATCAAGAACGTCAGCCCGACCTGCTTTATGCCCGCGCCGAAAGTGTGGTCGGCGGTGGTTCGTTTTGAAAAACGCGCCGTGCCGCTGGCCGCCGTGCCGGACTACGCCCGCTTCAAAAAGCTGATTAAGCTGGCGTTCACCCAGCGTCGCAAACAGATCGGTTCCAACCTGCGGAAAAACGCACCGGAATTTTTTGAACGGCTGGAGCCGTGCGGAATCGATCCGGCGACACGTCCGGAACAGATTTCGATTCCGCAGTGGGCCGCATTAGCGCGCTGAGAATTTGAACACCGTCTGTGAAGTAAACGTTTCGCCGGGGCGCAGAATCGTGCTCGGAAACTGCGGACGGTTGGGCGAGTCCGGATCGTGCTGGGTTTCGAGACAGAAGCCGCCGCGGCGGACGTATGTACATCCGTTTTTCCCCCGGTCATTTCCATCAAGAAAGTTCCCGGCATAAAACTGCACGCCCGGTTCGGTGGTATAAACTTCCAGCCGCCGGAGCTGAGGTCGTTGAGCCCGGCTAGCGGGGCTGACAGCATTTAAAGCGGCCCGAACCCGCCTGCACACGACAGACCGGTGGACGGCTAAACCGTGCGCGGAAGTAAAGCTTCCAGACCATTCCGAGCGCTTCAAAAATAATGTTCTTCGACATTTTTGAAGCCCCGGAGCGGCGTTCTTCAAACACGATCGGCACTTCCACAATCCGGCAACCGATGCGATAGGCCATGTGGGTCATCTCGACCTGAAACGAATAGCCGCTGGATTCAATTTGATCGAGCGGAATAGCTTCCAGTACACACCGACGAAAGCATTTGAATCCGCCGGTCGGATCGGTGAACGGCATACCGGTAACCAGTTTGACATAAACGCCCGCGCCACGGCTCAGAATAAGTCGGCGCAACGGCCAGTTGATGACGCGAATGCCGTTGAGATAGCGCGAGCCAAGAACAAGCCCGGCATCCTTAGTCGCGGCGCGCAACTTCGGTACATCGGCGGGATTATGGGAAAAGTCAGCATCCATCTCGCAAATGAACTCGTACCGGCGCTCCAAAGCCCACTTGAAGCCAGCAATGTAGGCGCGGCCCAGTCCGTTTTTCTCTGCGCGGTGCAAAACGTTCACACGCGGATCGGCGGCGGCCATCTCATCCGCAATGGCTCCGGTGCCGTCCGGGGAGTTGTCGTCGACGAAAAGAATGTCCGCGTCCGGAGAGATGGCTAACACAGCGCTGGCGATGGCGCGGACATTTTCGCGCTCATTGTACGTCGGGATGATGATCAACGTATCACTCATAGTGTCCGGAGCCTACTTGAAAAGATGAGCCAAACGCAAGTCGAAGCCGGTTTAATATTGCGTTTACCGGAAGCTTCGCCGATATTGTCGCGCTTTCATAAACGCGGGGAGTAGCTCAGTCTGGTAGAGCGCTTGGTTTGGGACCAAGAAGTCGCAGGT
>CAZSSI010000141.1:0-3923 GCA_964609345.1 uncultured Verrucomicrobiota bacterium
CGGCTTTGACGATGCGTTTGACATCGCCGGGGCGGCGCAGGTTGAAGCCTTTGATACCGTAGGCGTCGGCCAGTTTAACGAAGTCGGGATTGCCTTCAAGGTCCACGCCGCTGGTGCGGTCTTCGTAGAAAAGTTCCTGCCACTGACGAACCATGCCGAGGTAATGATTGTTGAGAACAACAAACTTGATCGGCAGTTTATGCAACGCGGCGGTGGCGAGTTCGAATTCGGTCATCTGAAAGCCGCCGTCGCCGCAGAAGGCGATAACCGTGTCTTTCGGACGGCCGAACTGCGCGCCGATGGCCGCCGGAACACCGAAGCCCATGGTACCGGCACCGCCGGAACTGAGAAAATTATTCGGCGCGTCGGTTTTATAGAACTGCGCGGCCCACATCTGATGCTGGCCGACGTCGGTGACAACAACGGCTTTGCCGTTCGAGAGTTTATAAAACTCGTCGATGACGTGTTGCATCTTGAGGCTGCCCTGCCGCTTGAATTTGAGCGGGTATTTCTGCTTCCAGCCATCAATCGTCTTAAGCCATTCGGACGTATTGAGCTTGCCGACATGTTTGCTGAGTTCTTCGATGAAAAGCTTGGCGTCAGCGATGCAGTGGTATTGCGGGCGAATCATCTTACCGATTTCTGCCGGGTCGATATCGACGTGAATGACAACGGCTTCTTTGCAGAAGAATTTCGGGTCGCCAAGAATACGGTCGTCAAAGCGCGAACCGATATTCAGCAGCAGGTCGCATTCGCACATGGCTTTGTTGGCGTACGCCGTGCCGTGCATACCGAGCCAGCCGAGCGACAGTTTATGCGTTTCCGGGAAAGCGCCTTTGCCGAGCAGCGTCGTAGTAACCGGCGCGTTCATCTTTTCGGCCAGCGCACGCAATGCTTCGTGGCCGCCGGAAATCAAAACACCGTGTCCGGCCAGAATAACGGGCCGTTGCGATTTGCTGATGGCTTCGGCAATTTCTTTGACCGTGGCAACATTAATTTCTCCGGAATGCGGATTGTAGCCCGGAATATCCATTTCGGCGTGCAGATCGCCGGTGAACGGCCCAGCGCTCATATCTTTGGGAATATCAATTAAGACCGGGCCGGGGCGTCCGGTGGTGGCGATATGAAACGCCTCGCGGATGGTGCGCGGAATGTCATTGGTCGATTTGAGCAGATAGCTGTGCTTAACAACCGGCATGGTCATGCCGAAAATGTCGGCTTCCTGAAAAGCGTCCTTACCGATCATCCACGAAACCGACTGACCGGTCAGAACAACCATCGGAACGGAGTCCATCTGGGCGGTCATGATGCCGGTGATGACGTTGGTGGCGCCGGGGCCGCTGGTAACCAACGTAACGGCGGGTTTGCCGGTGGCGCGGGCATAACCGTCGGCCATATGAGCGGCGCCCTGTTCGTGACGGACAAGAATAAATTTGATTTTGGTCGGTGTGGTGACCATGGCGTCAAAAATCGGAATCACCGATCCGCCGGAATATCCGAAGATATACTCAACGCCTTCTGCCTCCAGACACTTAATCAGCGCCTGCCCGCCATCCATAACAGTTTTTTCCATTGTTTTCTCCTTAAAATCAAACCGTGCCGAAAATCTTCACAAAAAGTACCATTGTTTTTTATACCATCAAGGCAATAATCAATATTCTACATCAAAATAGACATAGATTTTGGTGACAATTTTTACACCAATACAAAAACAATCAAAATATCAGCGTGATTTCAGACGATTCAAAAGCAAAGAAGCTTCTTCCTGTCAGCAAGACCCTTTGATATCGTCTTGTTCTATGAGTAATTCTCTGAATATTTTAATGGTCGCCGCAGAAAACGACGGCATTGCGCGCTGTAAAGTTGGAGGAATCGGCGATGTCATCCGTGACATTCCCGCTGCGCTGGCCGATCAGGGCTGCAAAACCTCCATCGTCACCCCGGCTTATGGCTTTCTGCATGAACTCGGAGGCTCGACCCGCGTTGCCTCCATCCGGTTTGTTTTTGCCGGACGTCCGAACGAAGCCGTGCTCTACCGCGTCCGTCCGCGCACCGCAACCGCTGAACGTTCCACTCACTACGTCATCGACCACCCCGCTTTTCTGCATTACAACGCCGAAAAAGAACAGTACGACATTTACAGCAACGATCCGCTCGGCCGCCCGTTCGCCACCGACGCCACCAAATTCGCCTGCTTCTGCGCCGCCGTTGCCGCAGCCGTGAAAGAAAATCTTTTCGGTCCGCTTGACGTGTTGCACCTGCATGACTGGCACGCCGCCTTCCTGCTTCTTCTCCGTAAATATGATCCGGATGCCGCCGCGCTGAAAAATCTGCGTACGGTTTACACCATTCACAACCTCGCGCTACAGGGCGTCCGCCCGCTCAGCGGCGACCGCTCCTCACTCGAAAGCTGGTATCCCAACATTCATTTCGGCGAGGAAATTCCCGGCGAACTGCGCGATCCGCGCTGGATCGACTGCATCAACCCAATGGCCATCGGCATCCGGCTGGCAGACGCGGTTCACGCCGTCTCACCTACGTATGCCGAGGAAATCCTGAAACCCAGCCGTCCGCCGCAGTTTTTTGGCGGCGAAGGACTCGACGGCGACTTACAGCGCGCCACCGCCGAAGGCCGACTGCACGGAATTCTTAATGGATGCGAATATCCGTCCGTCCGGACCGAAAAAACCGAAATCAAAGAACTCATCACTCTGATTAAAGCCGAAGCCGTACACTGGGCCGCGTGCCGCACCGCCCTCTCCTTCGCTGACTTCACCGCGCTCCAGACGCTGGAAAAACTGGAAGCCGCACGCAGCAAACCGGATTTTATCGCCACCAGCATCAGCCGCGTTGTTGACCAGAAAATGCTGTTGCTCAAAACGCCCGGCACCGACGGCGTTTCCGGCCTCGAAAAAATTCTGAAGGCAATCGGACCGAAAGGACTATTCGTTCTGCTCGGCACCGGCGACCGCGAAACGGAAATCTTCCTCACCGAAGCCGCCGCGACGCACAGCAACTTCCTTTTTCTGAACAGCTACGCCGCTGGACTCCCAGACGCTCTCTACGCATCCGGCGACCTCTTCCTCATGCCCAGCTCGTTCGAGCCGTGCGGCATCAGCCAGATGCTCGCCATGCGCGAAGGCCAACCCTGCCTTGTCCACCTGACCGGCGGACTACGCGACACCGTTCAGCCCGGCGTCAATGGATTCGGTTTTGAAGGCGCGACACTTCAGAAACAGGTGGACGCCATGGTCGCCGCGCTTAAAGAAGCGTTACACTTGCGCGCCGTCGAACCAGAAAAATGGCAGGCCATCCGCACAGCCGCCGCCGAAGCACACTTCCTCTGGTCCGACAGCGCGAAGCAGTACATCGAAAAACTCTACGCCTGACTCTTATCTGCCGCGCGGAGCCCCGTTAACTTCCGCGCTCAATCAAAAAGGTTAAAAGATAGGACACCCTTTCTGTTTACTGACCCCGTTCTCTTCTGACCCCGTTCCAGGTCAACCGCAAATTCTAAAATTCATTGGCTGACCCCTTTTTAAATTCATTGGCTGACCCCTTTTTGACCCCTTTTCTTCACCCCTCGATCGGATACTTCCCGAACTCCCGTACAGCCTCGCACATCGCCACGACATTCGCCGGCGGTACGTCCGGTTGAATGCAGTGCACGGCCGAGGCCACATAACCGCCGCCGGGCGCCAGGTCACGGATGCGCCGCCGCACTTCGGCGCGCACCTCATCCGTCGTGCCTTGCGGCAACACGTTGCGTGTGTCGATGGCGCCGCAAAAACTCAGCCGCTTCCCGAAATCCCGCTTGAGTTGTGCCGTGTCGCGCATCGGACCGGCCGTCACCTGAACTGGATTCAGGAGATCCACGCCGATCTCGATCAGGTCGCCGATCACGGCATGGATGTTGCCGCAGG
>CAZSSI010000142.1:0-3916 GCA_964609345.1 uncultured Verrucomicrobiota bacterium
CGTCGCCGTTGCCGAGGTTAAACGCACCGGTGATGCCGGGTTTGAGCGCAAGAATGTGGGCCTGTGCAAGGTCGCGGATGTGGATGTAGTCGCGGATGCAGGTTCCGTCCGGCGTGTCATAGTCATCGCCGAAGATGAAGATTTTCTGCCGCTTGCCGAGTGGTACTTGCAGGATAAGCGGAATGAGGTGACTTTCCGGCGCGTGGTCTTCGCCGTACTGGGCGGTCGCGCCGCAGGCGTTGAAGTAGCGCAGGAAAACGCATTCGACGCCGTGAATCTGCTGCGCCCACTGGAAGATTTTTTCGCAGAGCAGCTTGGACTCGCCGTAAACGCTCTCCGGTTTCTGCGGTAGCGACTCGTCCATCGGAACCCGTTCCGGCGTGCCGTAGGTGGCGCAGGTGGAGGAAAAAATCAGCTTTTTACAGTCCGCCGCAACCATGGCTTTCATGAGGTTCAGCGAGCCTCCGACATTGTTTTCGAAAAACGGCAACGGGTTAACCATGGATTCGCCGACCTCGATGTAAGCGGCGAAATGAATGACGGCTTCCGGCTTCACCTTTTTCAGCGCGGCTTCAATGGTTTCGGACTGGCGCAAATCGCCTTGAATGAATTTGGCACGCGGATCGACCGCGGCGCGGTGCCCGCGCTCCAGATTGTCGAAAACGGTTACATCGTGCCCTGCGTCGCAAAGCATTTCCGTGGTGACACTGCCAATATATCCGGCTCCGCCAGCAACTAAAACGTTCATCACAAACCGTCCTTTCAATCAAAAGGCCGGAACCATACCGTTCCGGCCTGCTGTTTGCAACCGAAGGGTTTGTTCATTCTATGAACCGGCGGCGGATCCAGAATCCGGCGACCAGAACAACCGATACCATCAGAACACTGGTCGGCTCAGGCACACTCGTGACAGACAGATTGCGGATTTCCTGATTACTGCTTAAAGCACCGGTTCCGGCAGTGAAGCCAAAGCGGATTTCATCCGGACAGTTTAAATAACATTGATGTTCATCGATCAAAGTGACCCAACCTTCCCCTTCGGCCTGCCATTCAACAGATATTTTTTTATCCGTTGGAATGGTAATCCGCACGGTATGAACCACCGCATCGGCCCGGTTGGTCGTACGGGTTGAAAATGCGCTCAAATTATTTGCGCCGGTTATATATTCGTATCCGTTGGTTCGGGTCGCCCCCATGGAGCCGCGGATCGCAATCGAATTGGCCCGTTGTCCCGGGCCGCCGATCCGGCCTTCATTCGGATTCGAAAAATTTCCAAAGGTATCAAATCCGAATCCGGCGATCCCTCCGGCCAATCCATTAATGCCGGAACGCTGGGCATAGCCGAGGGAGCCGCCATAAGCCCCCGCCGCGGGAGTAACTTTCGCATCAAAAATCGCCAAAGTAAGCCCGTCTGCACGGCTTGACTCGGCCCCCCAGATCACAAAATCAAACATAAACTGTAATCCGCCCGAAGTTGGAATGGCCTTGTTGTAGTAAACAAAAGATGACTGCCAGTCTTTGTCGCCGGTCAATCGCATCCAACCCTGCCCGGCAGGATCAATGCCTGTAGCGGCTGTTAGAGAAGGCCCGTCGCCAGCTCCGGTTACCATCGTCCAATCGGAGGCCGTGCCGCCCCGGAAATCTGAAGAAACATAGGTGGTCTGCGCTACGGCAGACAGCACGGCGATTTGAAGCAATAATATCCATTTGAAACACATACGCCCACTCCCATAAATACGCGCATTATTACAGATGTTTGGTGAGCGTCAAACTAGTTATTTATTCGTAATTTATTAAGAAAATCTTCTGGTTTATTCCAGTGGGCTTGCCGTTTTATTTTAAATGCGTACACTCAAGGCCGTATTCAGCACGGTACAAGGAGAACTTATGTCGGGAAAAATACGTCGATCCATTCTATTTTTCTGCTTCATCTGTTTATTCTGTCAAGGATCCACAGTTCGGATCGGTGTGCTGGCCCACCGCGGCCCGGAACAGTGTCTGGATCAGTGGTCGCCTACTGCGGCGTATTTGAACGAGAAGATTCCTGAGTATTCGTTTGAAATTGTCCCTTTAGATTTTGAACAGATTTTTGAAGCCGCCGAAAAGCAGCAGGTCGAGTTTCTGCTGGCCAACTCGGCGATCTATAGCGAACTGGCGATTCAATACGGCGCACGCCGAATGTGTACCATGAACAATTTGGGGCCGAATGGACAGGCCAGCGCGGTCTTCGGCAGCGCCGTTTTTTTTCTGAAAGAAAACTGCCCTCAACCAGAATGGAAAAACCTGAAGGGAAAAACCGTCGCAGCGGTTGATCCGACCTCTTTCGGGGGTTGGCTGGCTGCCAAACGCGAGATTGAGGCCGCCGGACTCAAACCGGGACGTGACTTTCGTCTCGTTTTTGCAAAGACTCATGACGCGGTTGTGCAAAAGGTTCTAAACGGGCAGGCCGATGCCGGAGTCGCCCGAACGGACACGCTGGAACGGATGGCCCTTCAAGGGAAAATCGATCTCAACCAGTTTGCACTTATTCCCTGTCCGCAACTGGATTTCTGTCAGGATTTCCCGTTCCTCCACAGCACCCGACTCTACCCGGAATGGCCCATGGCCAAAGCCGCACACACATCCAATTTACTGTCACAGAAAGTGGCTATTGCTCTTCTGCAAATGCCCGCCGACAGTCAGGCGGCCCGCTCGGCTTTAATTGCCGGGTGGCTGGTACCCATGGATTACACGCTGGTTGATGACTGTCTAAAAGCGTTACGGGTCCGGCCTTTTGAAAACTACGGAAAGGTTTCGCTTCTTGAGGCCATCCGCCAGTACTGGCCTCTTGTCAGCGCTTTGCTTTGCCTGCTGCTGATTCTCTTCGTGCTGCTTCTGCGTCTTTTTGCACTGAATCGACAGTTGCACGAGGCCCGTAAAATCGCCGAAAACGCCGCGCGGGCGAAAAGCTCGTTCCTGGCAAACATGAGTCATGAAATCCGCACGCCGATGAACGCAGTCATCGGCATGACCGACCTGCTGATGGAATCTAATCTCAATGCGGAACAGCGGGAGTTCTCTAATATCATCCGGGTTAGCGGCGAGGCCCTGCTTTCGCTGATCAACGATGTGCTCGATTTTTCGAAAATCGAAGCGGGACACATGGAACTCGAGCAACAGGATTTCGATGTGAGTCAGTGCGTCGAAGGCGCACTCGATCTGATGGTTTCCAAGGCCGCCGAGAAAGACCTCGAAATGGTCTATGAAATCGACGGAAATGTTCCAGCGGTTATCCGGGGCGATGCCGGACGGTTGCGGCAGATTCTGCTGAACCTGCTGAGCAACGCCGTCAAATTCACGCATCAGGGAGAGATCGGCGTATCTGTCACCGCGCGTCCTGCCGAACTGGGGCATGAAATTCAATTTTCAATCCGCGATACCGGCATAGGCATCGAACCGGACAAACTCGAACAGATTTTTCTGGAATTCACCCAGGCCGATGCTTCCACCACGCGGCAATACGGCGGAACGGGGCTCGGGCTGGCTATCAGCCGGAAACTGAGCGAACTGATGGGCGGATGTATGTGGGCCGAAAGCGTTCCCGGCAAAGGAACCACTTTCTTTTTCACCATCCGCACGCCGGTCGCCAAACAGATCAAAACGATCCGCTCAAATCAGGAGGCGTTTGACGTGCGCCTTCGCGAGGTGCTGATTGTCGATGACAATGAAACCAACCTGAAAATTCTTTCTGCCCAGCTGATCCGCTGGGGTCTAACTCCGGTTGTCTTCAATACGCCGCACGCCGCGCTCGAATCCATCACAGCCGGTCGGAAATGTGCCCTGATGATCACCGACATGCAGATGCCGAAAATGGACGGAGCTATGCTGATTGGCGAAGTCCGCAAACACCGCAGTGCGGCAGAACTTCCGGTGATTG
>CAZSSI010000143.1:0-2581 GCA_964609345.1 uncultured Verrucomicrobiota bacterium
GTGGCTACGCGCGGGCAGCAGAAGGATATCGGCCCCGGCGTGACTCATCGCGGCGTATCCGCGACTAAATCTTGCGATTTATTATTTTTATTCTGATACTGCGGCGGCTTCTTCTTCGACCAGTGTTTCGGACTGAGCCCCGAAGATGCAGTAGAGAGTGACGTAATCGGTTACATCAAAGCTGTCCGGAGGAAGCGGAGTTGCACGCAGATCCGTTCCCACAACAAATTCTCCGCCGGGGGGAATCGCTACCCGGCGATTATCCGCGCCCACTGCACTCGTCCATCCTTTTGGAACAGCAATAATGCGCATATCACCACCTGTCTCCGTTGTCGCATCCGGAGGAATGGCGGCTACACGTCCATCTTTCCCTTCGACGTATGTCCATCCTTCTGGAACGGCAACCAGCCGTGAATCCTTTCCGCCAACCTCCTTGCCTCCGGGCGGAATGGCCACGCCGCGGCCATCCCGTCCAGCTTTAAAACTCCAGTCCTTCGGAACGGCGATCACCCGCCTGTCACGGCCTTGTTTAGCACTTCCCTGCGGCGGAATGGCAACAAGCCGCATATCCGATCCTGCTTCCTGCCCCCAGCCTTTGGGGATCGATACGGTTCTCCCGTCTCTTCCGCAAACCCCGGTTCCTTCAGGAGCAATAGCTACAACCCGGCCATCGGGACAGGTCTCTGTGTTCCAAACGGCAAGGACATCCAACGTGCCGACCGCAAGAACAGAAATGATGGCAAAACTCTTTACATGTGTTTTCATATATTTCCCTCGAGCTCCTGTGGTTATGGTCTAACGCGAACCTGATAAAAACCGGAAGTCTGGTTGGTATGAACAGCATCTGTAAATTCGGCTGAATCAGCCTGAATATCGGCCTGTACCAGTGTAAATCCTGAAAGCAGGTTGGTTGTCCAGTAGACGGAATAGCGACGTCCAAGCTGTCCTGTCCAGCGAAGGGTTCCGCCTAGGCCATTTCCTCCGGAAACCGAAAACCGATCTGTGCCGAACGGATTCAAACCGGCAATGTAGGCTTCTTTCACCGTGTTGACGCCGTTGCTTGCCAGATTCGTGGAGTTAGCGGCCCTTATCCCGCCGAAATATTTTTGCTCCCACCAGTCGGGGATTCCGTCTCCGTCTCCGTCAATCGGATCGGTTGTCGGCTCAACGTCCGCCACAGCGATTTCGTCCACATAAACAGAGGATTTGCCTTCGTTTTGAAATAAAATCGAATCGAGCTGCCGGCTGGCTGAATACAAAGGAAGTCCGGCGCAGACGTTGGTTTTATTGACGCTCAGATTCCACGTCGGGGCATCATAGTCGCAATAGACATCGAAGCGTGTCCAGACGTTAGTGGGAATGATGGTGTTGAGTGTGACGGGCGTGGTGTTGCTGTAAACCACCAAACTTCCGTTGGTGTTGATGTAAAAAGCCACGCTGGTGTTGGCATTGGATACCACAGGGTTCTGACTCGGCAAACTATCAGACTTCGCCCAGAAGGTGAGCCATAGCAGGGAATTACTGTTCGCAAGGTTCCGGGAAACCGAGGCTTCGGTCAACTGCAGGGTTTTTCCGCTTAGAACCACATTGGTTTGAACTGTGGGAGCTCCGCTTAGAACCGTCCACTGATTTTGCGTACTCAACAGCCCGTCACTTAGCCCATCGAACGTCTCTGAAAACGGAAGGGTTGATGCATTTGCGGTGGCAACCAACGCGCCAATCAAAAATATATAAACCACTTTCATAGTATACATGCCTCAGTGCTAAATAGTAGCACACTGGCGCTTTTTTTACCAACAAATCGTTCAGTTGAACTCGGCGGGTCGGATGAAATCCGAGGTCTGGCTGTTGATCCAAGGACCTCCGGCGCGACGTCATGCGAAGCCCGCGCCACCAAGACCAGCCGGTTCAACTAAATTTTACATGCCTTTATTTTTCAAATGACTTTTCGCTGATGAGGCGACCGCTGGGGGCCACTTTGCTGGCGGTGACGAAGATCATGAGGTTGCGCTTGACGGCACGCTCGCCTTCGGAGCGGAAGAGACGTCCGACCAGCGGAATGGAACCCAGCACCGGAACGCGATCGCTGAAGGCTTCGTTTTTCTCTCCGATCAGACCACCCATACCGATAGTAGCGCCGCTGGCGACGGAAACCTCGGTTTTGACTTCGCGGCGGTTAAAGAGCGGTAGTTTGGCGACAACCCGCTCATGCTCGAACTGTACAGTGACCTTGGCTTGAAAGGTTCCGTAGGATGTGTCCTTCGGGGAAATCTCAAACTGCTGCCAGCCTAGAAGCTCGGTGATTTTCGGGTTGATCTTCATCTGGATGTCATTGCCCTTGATCGTTGGCGTCACGGTCATTTCAACACCCAGAATTTTTTCCTCAAAGTCGGCATACTTCACGTGCACCACGGCTCCCTGGGATTCGCCGGCTTCATACGTTTGGGGATAGAAATGCCGTTCGCCCACCGTGATGACAGCTGGCTGACCGCTCAGGGTGACCACGTTCGGTGCTGAAAGAACATCTACACCGGAACTCTGATCGAGCGCACGAATGAGCATATCAATGGCCTTGCCGCCT
>CAZSSI010000143.1:2681-3896 GCA_964609345.1 uncultured Verrucomicrobiota bacterium
TTGAAGCCGAGCTCCTGGAGCGCGCCTTCACTATATTCGACGAAACGGGTTTCGATTTTAACCTGTGCTGCGGAGGCGCTCTCTTCGTTTTCGCTGAACGCGCTCAGAACCTGTTCCAGTTTCGCCAGATTTTCCGGGGTATTTTTCACAAACAGCTTGTGCATGTCCGGCAGGTAAACTGCCGAGGAGCCTTTCGGGAAATCAACAGCGACAAACTTCGGAACCACATCGGTGACCCCTGTAACCCCTTCCATGCCCATCCCCTTCACGAAACGCTCGCTGACGGGATAATAGCGCAGGATCATTCCCCAATTCTGATCAACCGCCTTTATGGCGCTCTCTTCAGCTACCCGGTGGTTCCTTTCAGAAAACTGGCGCAGGAAAAATGCGGCAATTTTATTTTCCGGTTCGGCGGCGATAACCGAGGCAAACCCGGCTTCCGCTTTGTCATATTCCCCTGCCGCGTACTGTTCGCGGCTTGCTTCAAGAACGGCAGGAACATCCACCGCGGCCGGTGCAGCGGGCTGCGGAGCCGCAGCCACCGCGACAGGAGCTACCGCTTTCATCACCGGAGCCGGTTGGGCGACGGGTGCGGCGTCTTTCACCACGGCCGGAGCCGGTTTGGAGACGGGCGCTGCCGCTTTCACCGCTGGAGCCGTCGGCTGAACAACCGGAGCGGCGGCAGGCTTCACACCTTGAACCTTGCTGAGTTCATCCAGTACCGACTGGACGCTTGAGCTGTTATTCTGAGCAAAACTCATACCGACCATCAGCCCGAACACTGTCAAAATTTGAATTCCATTTTTCATATTGGTTCTCCTTGCCTTAAATGAATCAGTTGTTGAGGGCTACACCGGACTTGCGCTGGCCATCGTTGGCAATCTGCCCGGCCGAGACGAAAATCATGAGGTTGCGCTTGATGCTGCGCTCGCCTTCGGAGCGGAAGAGCCGACCGATCAGCGGGATGCTGCCGAGCACCGGCACCTTGTCTTTGTAGGTTTCAAGGCGGTCATAGATCAGTCCGCCGAGCCCGACGGTGCTGCCGTCGGCCACTTCCACCTGCGTTTTGATTTCACGCACCCGGAAATAAGGGAGGCGCCCGTTCACCGCATTCAGCGGAATCCCGAACTCTTCATGCGTCGCATTGCGCTGGGTGTTGAAATAGCCTTCCGTAACTGTGTCCATGGTGGAAGCAACGCGCACGCCGTTAGTAGC
>CAZSSI010000144.1:0-3885 GCA_964609345.1 uncultured Verrucomicrobiota bacterium
AACCTACGACCAAGTGATTAACAGTCACCTGCGCTACCACTGCGCCACACCGGAATTAAGAGGCGACAAAAGTATAGAAATCGTCTGCTAAGTCAAGACACGGAAGCGCAAAATCTCCGGTTTTCAGTATTCTGGATTCTAACCGAGCATCTGGCGGCCCTGAATGGCGCGGACGAGCGTGGTCGAGTCGGTGTATTCAATAGCGCTTCCTGACGGCAAACCGAACGCCAGGCGCGATACTTTTACGCCGCGGCTGGCGATGAGTTCGGCCAGATAACTGGCGGTTGCTTCGCTTTCGACATCCGTGCCGAGCGCCACGAGCACTTCCTGAATATTTTCGGGCTGGAGCCGTGCCAGCAGTTCATTCACGCGCAGATCGGCCACACCTTTGCCGAGCGCAGGCGAAAGGTGTCCGCCCAGCACATGGTAGCGTCCGGGGAAGCCGTTACAGCTTTCGATCTTCATGATATCGCCGGGGCTTTCCACCACGCAAAGCAGACCGTTGGCACGTTTTCCGTCGGTACAAAGCGCACAGGGATCTTCTTTGGTGACGGTAATACTTCCGCACCGTGAGCAGGTATCGACCTGCTCGTCGGCGGCCAGCAGGGCGTCCGCCAGCCTCCGGGCCAACCCATCGCGGTTCTGCACCAGCGTAAACGCCATTCGTTCAGCGGAGCGCTTCCCGATGCCTGGAAGTTTTTCCAGCGCCGCGATCAGATTGTCCAATGGGAGGAAATGTTTCATAAGAGAGAGTGGAATGATGGAAGGGCGGAATGCTGGAATAATGAAGGAGGGGAAAACACGAATTCGTATTTCAAAAACCCAACCTTCCATTTTTCCTTCATTCCATTATTCCTCTTTTAAAACGGCAGTCCCAGTCCGGCGGTCAAGGCCTTCATATCTTTTGCGGCGGCTTCCTGTGCTTCGTTGAGTACGCCCTTGAATGCATCCAGAATCGCGCTTTCGATTTTTTTCACGTTGCCTGACTGAATCAGTTCCGGTGAAATAGTGACGCTTTGCGGCTTCATGTCGCAGCTCATCTTGACGGTCACCTGTCCGCCAGCGCTGGAAAATTCAACTTTTTTACCGGCCAGCTGTTTCTGAATCTTCTTCATTTCAGCGACCTGCTTCATCATTTTCATCATGTCCATAATGGGCTCCTTGGAATAATGGAATATTGGAATGATGGATTGCTGGAAGAGGGTTGTTCCCAATATTCCTGTACTCCATTACTCCGGTACTCCATGGTTATTTTATTCTCGAATATCAATTATTTCGCCGCTGAAGGTTTCGAGCACACTTCGCACGGACGGGTTGTTGTAATATTTCTGTTTATCCGGCGAACCTTGCGCCGGTGCATCGGTTGGCAGCGGTTTGGATCTGCCAGCCAATACGCTGAAGTCAGCCGAAACCGACCGCTTCAGGAACGAGCTTATGGTTTTCTGGATCAACAAAAGGGTGCGCGGGTTTTCCAGATTGGCGCGTTCGCCCGCAAATTCCGGATCGATGCCGATGGTAACGTGCGTTTCGGAAACGCTCAGAGGAACGGTGTCGGTCAGATAGTGTTTAGCCTGCGGCGCGCCTTTGGAAATGTGCTCAATCAGGCTGACCCACGCGGTTTTGAGTTGCTCTAAATCATCCGTGGGCTTTTTTTTTACGTCGTACTCTGCCGAAGATTCCTGCACGACGTGGGCCGCCGCCGGCATCGCCTTGAGCGCGGCGACCTGTTTCATCAGTTCGTCAATCGTGGCGACGGTAGCGGCGCGGGAGGCACGGATGAGCGCGGTTTCCAGCATGGTGCGCTTGGAAAGGGCGTAGCGCATCCGGCTGTCGGCGTCGATCAGCAGTTCGATAATGCGCAGCAGGCGTCCGTCGGAGCTCTTTGCCGCCTGCTTTTTGAGTGTATCGATTTGAGTTTCCGGCAGATCAAACGCGGCGGCATTTTTCCCGGCGTGCATTACGATCAGCAGGTTGCGGAACTGGTCGAGCAGTTCGAGCACGACGCGCTGCATATCCTTGCCGCTTTCATCAATCTGCGCGACGGCTCCGATGATATCCGGAATGTTACCGTCCAGAATGGCATCGGTCAGGCCTTCGAGTTGTGAGCGGCTGATTAGTCCGAAGACAGAAAGCACATCGGCTTCTTCAATCGTTTTACCGCGGAAAGAAATCAGCTGGTCGAGCGCGCTTTCGGCGTCGCGCAGGCCGCCTTCAGCGCCGCGGGCGATGGCGAGCAGGGCGTCGGCGCTGATTTTAATCCCTTCCGCCTTGGCGATTTTCTGCAACTGCGTGGTGATATCAGTTATGGTGATGCGGCGCAGATCGAAGCGCTGGCAACGCGACAGAATCGTGGTGAGCACTTTTTGCGGCTCGGTGGTGGCGAATAAAAACTTAACGTGCGGCGGCGGCTCTTCCAGCGTTTTTAACAGAGCATTGAATGCGTCTTTGGAAAGCTGGTGAACTTCGTCGATGATATAGATTTTAAACGGGCCGCGTACCGGAGCGTAACGGGCATTGTCGCGCAACTCACGTGCGTCGTCGATACCGCGGTTGGACGCGCCGTCGATTTCAATCACGTCGAGGCTGCTGCCTTTCATGATTTCCTTGCAGGAATCACAGGCGTTACAAGGTTCGGAACCCTGACGGTTCTGGCAGTTCAGCGCCTTGGCCAGAATGCGGGCCGTGGTGGTTTTACCGGTTCCGCGCGGGCCGACGAATAGATAGGCGTGCGCTAGCCGGCTGCTTTGAATGGCATTGTGCAATGTCTGCGTGACGTGATTCTGACCGACCACATCCGCAAAAACCTGCGGCCGCCATTTTCGTGCTAGAACTTCGTATCCCATGAGCCACGAACGTTACCGAGCTGTCGGGAAGATGGCAAGAGACAAGGCGGCTGGAATAGTGGAATACTGGAATGCTGGAATAATGGGGTGGGATTCGGGAGTTTCGAGTCCTGCAGGTTTCCATTGATCCTCCATTCCATCATTCCATTCCCCAAATATTCTTGTCGGCGTACAGAGGTTCAACTAGCCTCAGCGCATTCATCAGGAGGGCGGACTATGCGTTTCTTATTCACACTGCTGGTTGTTTTCTGTACGGCGGGCGCTCTGCGCGCTGACGTGGTTGCCGGACACGAGCTATCCAACGCCGAAGGCCTTGTTCAGGACATGTCTTCGAAGCTGAATCGCGGCATATTCAACATTCTGACCGGCTGGGGCGAAATCCCGCGCCAGATGATCGTTTCCGGCTGCGACAAAGGGTGGTGGGCGGTTCTGCCGGTCGGCATTCCGGCTGGCGCCATCATGACTGTTGTCCGCACGGCAACCGGCGTATTTGAAACCGCGACATTCATTGTACCGATCAGCAACACCTACGGCCCGATAATAGATCCGGCCTTCGTCTGGCAGCATGCGAAAAAGGATGCGGGAACCGGGATGTGAGATACGAGATACCGGATACAGGATTCGGGATGACAACAGGGCGGATCGTAGGCAATGAACTATCGGGATATTGAGATATGGCAACTGTCGCGGCAACTGACGGCTGATATTCATAACATGACCCTTCATAAAATTCCCAAGTTTGAAATGTTTGAGGAAGGGGCTCAGATACGTCGCTCGATGAAATCCATAAAATCGAATATTGTCGAAGGATACGGCAGACGACGCTACAAGCAGGACTTTATCCGGTTTTTGACCTATGCTCATGCATCGTGCGATGAAACGGTTGACCACATGGAAACACTTTATGAAACGGGATCGCTGGTCGATGAGCCGCTCTATCAGGATATCCACGGGCGTCTTGATACACTCGGGCGCAAACTGAACTGCTTTATTCAAGGGGTGGAATTGAACCACAACACGGAAGTATCATGAATTTATCCCG
>CAZSSI010000145.1:0-3846 GCA_964609345.1 uncultured Verrucomicrobiota bacterium
CGCAAGAAGCGCGAGGAGTACATTGAGAGCGAAGCGCATCTGACCCGCATCCTGCTCGACCTCGGTTCTGAAGACCAGACGCTGGTCTGCCCACTCGGCAACACACTGCTTGAATCGGCGCAGCTTCCCGATGTCCTGTTATTGCTGAGCGATGTAGAACGAATCGCCGCACAAATGGTTCGCCGGGGCATGAATTTTGACGATTACGTCAGCCGGATAACCAGTGACTGCCGTTTGCCATCGTTCCGCGTGGAGATTGATCACGGCGAAGGTGAGCCGCAGGTTCACTACGTTTTCAACGACACCGAGTTGCGTGACTTGCGCGAAAAGACAGAAGCTTCGCTCGGTAAGGAACTTGAAATTTCCGACTCACTGACCGGCGGTCCGGGCTTCCGCTGGATGGAAATCCACACCGCTGAACGGCTTGAAAAACTGATCGCTCAGTTGGACGCAAAAGGCTTTCACGCCCACTGTCTCTCACACCTCGAAACGCCGGAATTTTATCTGGTGGACGAAAAGGGCGAAAAGAAAGCTCTGCACTCTCTACTGGAACTGCTCACCACGATTCGTGAACTGGGCCGCCGCGGACTTTCGATCCAGCGCTACAAAGGTCTCGGGGAAATGAATCCCGAACAGCTCTGGGAAACCACGATGGATCCGGCAAAACGCAAAATGACCCGCGTCGTGCTCGAAGATGTGGTCAAGGCAGACCAGATGTTCACCATCCTGATGGGCGATGAAGTTGAACCGCGCCGCGAGTTCATCGAAAAGAACGCCCTTAACGTACAGAACCTCGATATTTAACGCACAGGAAATTTTACCGCCATGAATACACAACAACATCAGCGTATTGATCTGGTCAATATCGAAGACGAAATGCAGCGCGCCTACATCGACTACTCGATGAGCGTAATCATCGGTCGTGCCCTGCCCGACGCGCGCGACGGCCTCAAACCCGGCAACCGCCGCATCCTTTTTGCCATGAAAGAACGCGGCTGGGTCAGCAACAAGCCTTTCGTCAAATGCGCGAAGATCGTCGGGGAAGTGATCGGTAACTATCATCCGCACGGCGATACGGCGGTCTATGACACCATGGTGCGTATGGCTCAGGATTTTTCCATGCGTTGTATGCTCATCAACGGCCAGGGAAACTTTGGCTCCATCGACGGCGACCGCGCGGCGGCCTACCGGTACACCGAATGTAAGCTGCTCCCGCTGGCCGAGGAAATGCTGGCCGACATCGACAAGAACACCGTCGACATGCGCCCTAACTTCGACGAAACGCTCATGGAGCCAACGGTTCTGCCAGCACGCGTCCCTAATCTGCTCATCAACGGTAGCACCGGGATCGCCGTCGGGATGGCCACCAATATCCCTCCGCACAATCTGAGCGAAGTAATCGACGGAACCATCCACCTGATCGAAAATCCTCATGCCAGCGCAGAGGATCTCTGTCAGTTCATCAAAGGGCCCGACTTCCCGACCGCTGGCATCGTCCACGGCCTTGGCGGCATCAGATCTATGTATCTCACCGGACGCGGCCGCATCCGGATGCGCGGCAAAGCAGATATCGAAGAATTCGGCAACGGCCGCGAACGCATCATCATCACTGAAATTCCGTACGCCGTAAATAAAGCCTCCATGATCACCCGTATGGCCGAACTGGTGCGCGAAAAAAATCTCGAAGGCATCTCTGATATCCGCGACGAATCCGGCAAGCTCGGCATCCGCGTAGTCATCGAGCTTAAAAAAGGCGCGATCGGCAAAGTCGTACTCAATAACATCTACAAACACACACAGCTGGCGAGCACCTTCGGCGCGATCATGCTGGCCATCGACGGCAACCGCCCGCGCATCATGAACCTCAAGGAACTGTTACAGTGCTTCATCAAGCACCGCTTTCAGGTTATCACCCGCCGCACGCAGTTCGATCTCGACAAAAACCGCGCCCGCGCCCACATCCTTGAAGGATTGCTCATCGCGCTGGATAACCTTGATGAGGTGGTCCGGATCATTCGCGCTTCCAAGTCGCGCGAAGAAGCTCAATCCAGGTTGACCGAACGCTTTCAGTTCAGCGAACTGCAGGTCAAAGCGATCCTCGACATGCGCCTCTACCAGCTGACGGGGCTGGAGCGCGACAGAATCCAGGCCGAATACGACGAACTCCAGAAACAGATCGCCTACTTGGTCGACCTGCTTGAACATGAAGAGAAACTTTACGGAGTCATCAAGGACGACCTCGCCGAAATCAAAGCCAAATACGGTGAACCGCGCCGCACACAGCTGGAAATCGACGAAGGCGAAATTGACATCGAAGATCTGATCGCCGACGAACCGTGCGTGATCACCCTTTCCAATACCGGCTACATCAAACGTGTGCCGGTTGATACCTATCGCCAGCAGCGCCGCGGCGGCAAAGGCGTAATGGGAATGGAAACCAAAGAAGAAGATTTCGTGGAGCACATCTTTAGTGCCTCAACGCACGATTACCTACTCTGCTTCACGCAGGCTGGCCGTATGTACTGGCTCAAAGCCTACCACGTTCCGGAAGGCAGCCGCACAGCGCGTGGCCGCGCACTGGCCAACGTCATTGAAATGGGTTCAGAAGAAAAGCTGGCCGCCATTCTTTGCGTGCGCGAACTAGACGACGATGTGCACCACCTGCTGATGGCCACGAAAAAAGGCACCATCAAAAAAACCGTTCTTTCAGCCTACAAGAACATCCGTGCCGGCGGCATCAACGCCATCAATATTGACGACGGCGACCAGTTGATCGGTGTACAGCTCACCAGCGGCAAAGATGAAATCATCCTCAGCATGCGCAACGGTAAAGCCATCCGCTTCAATGAAGAGGACGCCCGCCCGATTGGTCGTACCGCTCGCGGCGTCAAAGGCGTTACGCTGGAAGGCGATGACCAGGTCGTCTCCATCGAAATCGTCAATACCGCCGCCACCATGATGGCCATCACAGAAAATGGCTACGGCAAGCGCACCAACTTCGATGAGTACCGTCTGCAAAGCCGCGGCGGCAAAGGGATCATCAGCATCCAGACCACGGAGCGCAACGGCAACGTCGTCAGCGCCCATGCGGTGACGGACGAAAACCGTATCATGCTCATCTCCCAGAACGGGCAGATGATCTGTATCGGTGCAAGCGACCTGCGCGTCATCGGCCGGAACACACAAGGTGTACGATTGGTCAATCTCAACGAAGGCGACAAAATCGTCTCCGCCGCTGTTCTTGATCCGGAAGCGGAAGCCGCAGAAATAGTGGCTCCAGTCTCGACCGAAGTCGTTGACGCAGACATTCCGGAAACGGACGCTGAGTAGACCGGCTATGCCGATTGATCTGGGCAGTCTTAATCTGACGCCGGAGTGGAGCAAAGCCACTCCGGGCAGCAGCCTGCCGCCAAAAAAAGCTAAGCCGCAAAAACAGCCATCCAGACCGAACGGCGACGGCATTGTGCGCGTCGGACGGGAAACCAAAGGCCGAAAAGGTTCCGGTGTCACGGTGATTACCGGAATTCCTTCGCATCCCGAAGGACTGGAACAGATGGCAAAGCAGTTTAAACAGCAGTGCGGAACCGGCGGAACCGTTAAAAACGGCGTGATTGAAATTCAAGGCGACCACCGCGACCTGCTCGTCACCGAACTGCAAAAACTCGGGTACACCGTCAAACGTTCCGGCGGATAAAGAACCGCCCACGAATCACACGAATTGTCACGAATTACAAAACTCCGTCCTATTCGTGTTCATTCGTGTGATTCGTGGGGAAAGAGTTAATCCATTCTCTGAGTGACTTCCACGAGGTGGTAGCCGAACTGTGTTTTGACCGGCCCCTGCAC
>CAZSSI010000146.1:0-3813 GCA_964609345.1 uncultured Verrucomicrobiota bacterium
CGCCCTCGTGCTCATAAAGCTCCTTGGCACGAAAAAGAAGCCGCTCAGCTTCCGCGAGATCGCGAAATTTTTCCGGCGCTTTCATGAAGCCCGCGCCAGCCAGATAATGGACATACGCGTTCTCCGGCTCACGTCGAAGTGCGGAGCGGTAAAGGGAACGGATTTTTGGTCCGATCCACAGGGCTTTCCACGGATGACGGCTCAGCTCAAACCCGTACACGGTCGCCAGCATCGCCTCGCACCCGCCAATCTGTTCGCCTGCCTTCATCGCCGCTTTTATATCGGCTTCTGCCGCCCCGATCTGCTCATCCGTCGCCTCTCCGGCTCCGGCGCGGAGCATTTGCTCAAACGACTGCTGCGCCTGCGCCTGCAAATCCTCTGCCGAAACGGACAGGCCGGATGCAGCAACCAACAGTACACAAAAGATTAAAAGCCGTGTGATCATCGCTTGACGGGAGTCTAGACATGACCGAGCATGCCGCCAAGCGCGATGAACAACCAATTCCAGATCGATCCCATGCGGCACTTTTTCGAAAGCGGTGCCACCCGAGACCTTGATTTTCGCCGCGATCAACTCCGTAAACTGGCCGGTGCGCTGGAAACCTGTGAAACGCAACTTCACGACGCGCTCTATGCCGATCTGCACAAATCGTCGCTCGACGCTTACACCTCGGAAACCGGCTACGTGCAGAGTGATATCCGCCACGCGCTCAAAAACCTGAGCCGCTGGAGCCGCGCAAAACGCGTCCCAGTTCCGGCTGGGGTTTGGCCAGCTAGCGGGCGGGTCATTCCGGAGCCCAAGGGCGTTGTGCTGATCATCGGCCCATGGAACTATCCCGCGCAACTGGTGCTCTCCCCGCTCGTCGCCGCCATCGCCGCCGGTAACTGTGCCGTCATCAAGCCCTCCGAACTGACCCAGCACACCTCGACCGTTCTCCGCCAACTGATCGAAACCACCTTCGATCCCGCTTACATCCGGCTCGTCGAAGGCGGACGCGAAACCGCCGAAATGCTGCTGGAACAACCGTTCGATCACATCTTCTTCACCGGCGGAACGGAGATCGGACGCAAAGTTGCCGAAGCCGCCGCGAAAAAACTGATTCCGACCACGCTGGAACTCGGCGGAAAAAATCCGGCCATCGTCTGCGACGACGCCAATTTAGATGTCGCCGCGCGGCGCATCGTGCGCGGACGCTTCATGAACGCCGGACAGCTGTGCGTCGCGCCCGATCACGTCTGGATACCGCGAAAACTGCTAACCGGATTTTTCCAAACCTTGGAAAAAACCATCGCGGAGTTTTACGGAAACGATCCGCAGCAAAGCCCCGACTTCGGACGCATCGTCAACCGGCACCACTTCGATCGGCTCGTTGCACTGGCGCCGAACTGCGTCCGCGACGCGGACGATCTCTACATCGCGCCAACGCTGATTTCCGACCCGCCGCGCGACAGCGCCGTCATGCAAGAGGAAATTTTCGGACCGCTGCTACCCGTATTGCCTTACGACAGCGAACATGAAGTCATCAACTTCTGCCGCGCCCGCCCCGCCCCGCTCGCGCTCTACCTCTTCACCGATGATCGTGCGAAACAACAGCGTTTCATGAATGCGATTCCCTCCGGCGGAGTTTGTATCAACGATACCGTCAGCCAGCTGATTCCGAAAGAACTGCCCTTCGGCGGACGGGGAGCCAGCGGCTGGGGTGCCACGCACGGCAAAGCGGGGTTTAATGAATTCAGCCACTTCCGGAGCATATTGACCCGCTCAACTCGCATGGATTTCAAAGCCATCTACCCGCCCGTCAAACTCTCACTAAACGCCATGAAACGCGCCTACCGCTTCTTTGCCGGAGACTAATCTTTCAGCATGGAACGGATAGCGGCGCGGACGAGGTCGGGGTTGAGATGCGTGTTACGGCAGGGGCCGTTGGTCTGGATGTTCAGCACGCCAAGTACCGGTTTCGGAAAGACGGCCAGGATGCCCTGCGTCAGCTCTTTTTCGCAGGCGACAGCAACCACCGCTTTGACCTTTGGATCGCGCACAAAAGCCAGAGCTTCGCGTCCGCCGGCGGCCAGACTGCAATGGATCCCGAATTCGTCGCGGATCGCCAGCAGCTCGGTGACGTTGCATTGTCCGCAGGCCTTGCAGGCGTCGATAGTTTCGCCCAACGTCTGCGCGCAACCGTTTTTTTGCAAACAACGGGGAACGAGCAACAGCAGGTTTTTCGGGGACACCTTGACCCGGCGCAAACGGGTTAGCAGGTTGTTTAAACTGACAAACAGTCGGCTGAACATACCCGCACATTACCCGACATGTGCTTAAAACGAGACTTCTTTTTTCTCTAAATAAGCCGTAGGGTCACTCCACCAAGCGGGAGTGTTTTATGATCAACAAGCATGTCATCGTGATCGGAGCCGGGCCGGGCGGATTAACCTCGGCGATGATTCTGGCGAAACGGGGTTTCCGTGTTTCAGTTTTCGAAGCACAAAACCGGGTCGGCGGACGCAACGGCGCGTTCCATCTCGGCCCCTACACGTTTGATATCGGCCCGACGTTTTTGATGCTCAAACCGATTCTCGACGAGGTGTTCGAGGAGGCTGGCGCGACCTGCGATGAGCTGATGGAGATGCGCAAACTAGAGCCGATGTACCGCCTTCAGTTTGAAGACAAGTTTATTGAACCCACTAACGGCGCGGAAAAGATGAAGGCCGAAATCGCCCGCGTCTTCCCCGGTCATGAAGAGGCGTACGGCCCCTTCTTCGAGCGCGAGAAAAAGCGCTTCGATGCGCTCTATCCCTGCCTCCAAAAGTCGTACCACACCTGGCGCGCCTTTCTCTCCCCGCATTTGATCAAGGCGGTGCCGCATCTGGCGCTCGGCAAAAGCCTCTACGACATCATGGTGAAAAATTTCCACGAAGAGAAACTGGCGCTCTCGTTCACCTTCCAGGCCAAATATCTCGGCATGTCGCCGTGGGAGTGCCCCGGAATGTTCGCCATTATTCCCTATATCGAACACGCCTTTGGCATCTATCACCCGATTGGCGGGCTCAGCCGAATCTCGGACACGATGGCCGACATCGCCCGCAAAAACGGCGCGGAGATTCACCTCGGTTCACCGGTCAAACAGATCCTCGTGCGCGACGGCGCGGCCCGCGGCGTGGAACTTGAAAGCGGCGAGATCATTGAGGCCGATGAAGTCATTATCAACGCCGACTTCGCCTATGCGGCTTCGACTCTTTTTGCGCCGGGCGTGCTGAAAAAATACAGCCCTTCCAAACTGGAGAAGAAAAAGTTTTCCTGCTCCACGTTCATGCTCTATCTGGGGCTCGATAAGCAGTATGACCTGCCGCACCACACCATCTTTTTCGCCAAGGATTACCGCAAAAACGTGGACGATATTTTCCACCTACGCGAGCCGGACAGCGATCTGTCGGTCTACGTGCGCAATGCCAGCATCACCGATCCAACTCTCGCACCGCAAGGCCACTCCGCCGTCTACGTTCTAGTTCCTATGCCCAACCTGCGTGCGGACATCGACTGGGAGCAGAAGAAAGCGGCCTTCCGCGAAACCGTGCTCGATATCATGGAAACACGCGGCGGCATGACTGGACTGCGCGACCACATCGTCGAAGAAAAAGTGATGACGCCCGAAGGCTGGCGCGATGAACTGAATGTTTACGCCGGCGCCACCTTCAACCTCGCCCACAGCTGGGATCAGATGATTCATCTGCGTCCACGCAACAAATTTGAGGAAGTGGATAACTGCTACCTCGCGGGCGGCGGTACCCATCCGGGAAGCGGCCTGCCCACGATCT
>CAZSSI010000147.1:0-3805 GCA_964609345.1 uncultured Verrucomicrobiota bacterium
CGATTACGTATTACTCATTACGAGTTAGGAGCCGCTTCTTTCTTCGGCTCCTGCAGATGTTCGGCGAGCAGGTCGTCGAGCTTCAGGCCGGTGAGGTGCGTGAGGGTTTTAATCAGCGCCCACAGCACCAGAATCATCACTGCCATGCTGGGAAGCATGACGACGATATAGCTCAGGCCGGTCATTTTGCCGATTTCAGCGGCGAAGGCTTCGCTGCCCGGTTCGCTTTTCAAAACAATTTTCGCCAGCGTGTAATTGAGTGCCGACGAAAGAAACATCGACGAGGCAAAACCCCAGGTGAGGCCGACCAGCCGCTTTTCAAACTTTGCTTCATTGCCTTGCTCGCGCAGTTTTTCGTGCAGCAGCGGCACATTGAACAGCTTTTCGTTCATCAGCATTTTTTTAATGAGCGGGTAGGGTGTCTTCAAGGAAATGACAATCGCCAGTCCAATGATCAGCGGAATGGCGGCTTCTTTGACGGCGATCCACTGCGGCGGGAGTTTCAGAATACCGAACACACCGGTCAGCAGAACGCTGATGATGCCGATGATCGAAACGAAGTCGGCGCGCTTTTCTTTGATCAGCGTGTGAATGCCGTAGCCGATCGGGAGAATCAGCGCGACCACCAGACCCCAGACTGGGCCGAGATATTTATCTTTGCTCAGATACGTCAGAATGACGACAGGGATGATGACGTTCAGCATAATGCTGATCATCGGATGCTCTTCTTTGGGTTTTGGTTTAGTCATAGTGATCTTTCGATGGGTTCGGGTTTACGGTGCTGGCGCGACGAATTCAATCCAGTCGAGTTGGGCTTCGGCGCTTGAGCCGGTGTATTGGCTGTTGCAGGAAATTCCGAGGCCGATCCGTTCAGGAACCGCGCCGAACGCTTTCTGGAAGTCTTCGGCGACGTTTCGCTCTTCAATGAAAAAAGTTTTTCCGTCGGCGTGGCTTTCGTCGCGCAACGCAAACCACCGGATAGAAACCATCCCTTTGGCATACTTCGCCGACCCGTCCGCTCCGGCGGGCGGCTGAGTTTCCCAGCGGTAGGCAATCGACTGCTGGTTGAACCGGCTTCCGGAGCTGATGTAGAGGCCGATGGCTTGATCGTCTTTCTTCGGGTCGCGGCCGTCGGCGCCGGTCGGCAACACAGTGACCCGCCAGCACCAGCGCATGATCGGCGTCTTTTTTAAATCCACATTCAGGGTGCCGGATACAAGAGAAGCGCTGGCTTTATCGGCCGTCATCGAAAGCCAGCGGTGGCCGGGATGTTCCGGATCGTCCTGAATTTTGAATACAGCTTCTCTGGTGAATGGCTTGCCCTGCACGTCCCAGCCGGACGGGATGGCGTCGAACGTAATAGGCTGAGCAGCAGCGGAAAGGCAGAACAGAGCGCATCCGCAAAATACAGAGTATGCTGTTGATTTCATTCTGGATCTCAGGTTCGACGGGAGCGCTTTTTGCCGATGGAATGGAAGAGGAACGCCAGAATGGGCCGTCCGGCTCTTTTCCGCACCAGCAGTTCAGCCAGCGGAGCGACCAGAAAATAGATGTAGGCCCAGATCACCATGGCGGTCAGACCAAAAACGACCATGGAGCCAACCACGACGCAGACAAAAACAAAACTGAGGATGCGCGGTTCGCCGGACACGCAGCGGCGCACATGCGGATAGGGGACATCGCTGACCATTAGCAGTCCGGTAAGGAAGGCGTATCCCAGCGAGCAGTAAAAAAGCAAATGCGGGCCGAGGGCGAGTTTGGGGAGAAGCAGTCCTGCACTGTAAATCATGCTGGCAGCGGCCGGCGACGGAAGCCCCATAAAACAGCCGTCATCTTTTTTTCCGGTGACAGTCAGTGCGTTGTAGCGCGCCAGCCGCCATAGGGTGCATCCGAGATAAAACAGGGCGACGGCCCAGATCATTAGGATTCCACCAATCGAAGCTTCGGGACAGTTGCGCCGGATGAACACAAAAACGGTAACCGCCGGGGCGGCGCCGAACGAAATGGCGTCTGCCAGAGAATCGAGATTAGCGCCGTGCAGGCTTTTCGCGTTCAGTATTCGCGCAGCCAGCCCGTCGAGAGTGTCGAAAATCATCGCGCCCAGCAGTAGCCAGATGCAGGCTTCCGGCAGTGCTTCGCCGCGCGCATAGCTGGCAATTGCATAGACAATGGAGGCAAAACCGCAAAAGGCATTACACAGCGTGATCAGGCTCGGAACCGGATTAAACCGGCGGACGTCAGATTCGGTAAGGGTTTCATTCATAATCAAAAATCATTTTTCAACGCGACCTATCAGCGTGCTCCCGGATCGAACTTTTTCACCGATCTGGACGCAGACGGTTATGCCGTTTCCGCTGGGGAAATACAACTCGGTACGCGACCCGAACTTGATCATCCCGTAAATCTCGCCCTTCTTCAAAACGGCGCCGGGTTGCGGGACACAGACAATCCGCCGGGCGATGGCTCCCGAAATCTGCCGGACGGCGACCGGAAAACTTTTGCCGCCTGCCGAACCGGTTCCGGCGATGACGAGCGATTCGTTTTCTTTGGCGCACCGGTTGTCGCGCGCATCCAGAAACCGGCCTTCTTTATAACGGCGGTACTTCACGTCCATGTCGCACGGTGCACGGTTTACATGTACGTCCAGCACGGAGAGAAAAATGCCGACGCGCGTCAGCTTTTGCCCGGCAAAAATTTCAATGCCATGATCTTCGACTTCTTCGATGTCGCGTACCACGCCGTCGGCTGGCGAAACCAGTGCCGCCGGATCGGCGATGATGATGCGGTCCGGAACACGGAAGAAAGCCGCGATGGCCAGCCACAGCAGCCAGGTGATTCCCAGTAAAACGAAACCCGCCGTTTGGTTGACCTTTACAGCCAGCCAGCCCCAGACCAGCGACAGTAGCAGTGCGAATATTGCGGCACCCAGCCACTCTCTTATTCCATGGTTTGTTAAGTGCATCATATTAAACTCTTTCCTGTCTGATGGCGGTGTCTTCGTTCCGTTTTTCGCCTAGCCTGCCGGATCCGGTAGCGCCGCGCCATTTCTGTTGTCAAAAAGTAGCCGATCACGGCGGACGCAATTCCCAGAATCAATCCGCCAGCAAAAAAAGAAAAAAGCAGATCTCCGCCCAGATCGCAGAAAGAGCCCCACGACGGATGTTTGATAACTTCGGCGAAGAGCTGTTTGATTTCCGGATAGGACAGCAGGTCGCCGATCATAAAACTGCCCAGGTAGCATTGGACGGGATAAATCACAGGAATCGTGAGCGGATTAACCACCCAGGTTGACAGCAATGCTGTGCCCCGCGCTCCGCGAACCAGCATGGCTAGCGGGAACGCCACCGCCATGTGGCCGACGGGAAGGAAGAAGGCTATAAAAACTCCGGCGGCAACGCCTCGTCCGACGCTTTCCGGCGTTCCCGGGTTCCGGACCAGTTTCAGATATAGTTTTAGCAGTCGCATGGCACTCTTTAAAGGGGGAGAAGATAACGGAGTTTTTATCCGCCTGCAACGCTGTAGCACGGCGGATAAAAATATTTGAAACCTTCCACCGTAGAAAAAGGTTCCAATATCAGGGAAAACCGGTTCTTATGGTTCCTATGGATGAAGCAATGAACAGCGAAATGCGTACCGGCGTGGTGGCGGTGGTCGGGCGGACGAATGTCGGCAAGTCGACGCTGCTCAACGCACTGGTCGGCGAAAAGGTCAGCATTGTTAGCGACACGGTGCAGACGACACGCAATATCATCCGCGCCATTCTGACGGAAGAGCGCGGACAGCTTGTTTTTCTGGATACGCCCGG
>CAZSSI010000148.1:0-3782 GCA_964609345.1 uncultured Verrucomicrobiota bacterium
TACTACATCTATTCGCAGGCGATGCAGGAACAGCCGGTTCTCAACGGTGTCGAAGCCTTCTTTAAATAAGGAGCGCCATGAAGCGGATTCTCCTGACCGTTCTGTCCGTCGCGATTCTCCCGCTCGCCGGAAGCGCGGCGGACGAAAGTTCCAAGAGCCGGAAAACTCCGGCGGCTCAGGAGATTCCGCTGATGATGGAGGCGGGGCCAGCGGCGGAGGATTTCGAATGCACGGAACTGCTGGCGTTTCCGACCGATACGTCGGTGCAGATTCATCTGATTCCCCGGCACGATATGGAGCTGTCGGTGCGTTACGGCGCAGGCGAACTGAATCAAAGCACTTTGCCGGTGACCGTTCGCGCCGGAGAGCCGCATATTTTCCGAATCGAAAATCTGAAACCGGATACGGAATACGTTTATCGGATTGAAGGCGAGGTGCGTCGCTTTCACACCGCACGTGCGCTGGGCAGGTCGTTTTCGTTCGCGGTGCAGGCCGATCCGCATCTGGATGAAAATTCCAACCTGACGGTTTATTCCAATACGCTGAACAGCATCGCGGCGGCGAAGCCTGACTTTCTGGTTGATCTCGGCGATACGTCGATGGTGGATAAACTGCCGCAGAAAACCGATGCGGCAATGACTCAGCGCAATCTGCTGATGCGAAACTGGGTTGGGAAAGTTGCACACAGCGTTCCTCTGTTTATGGCTTTAGGCAATCACGATGGCGAGTGCGGCTGGCTGTTTGACAACACGGATAAAAACTCGGCGGTGCACGCGACGAATATCCGCAAACAGTTTTATCCGGTCGCGCCGGACCGTTTTTATAGTTCCGCCGCGCCGGATGAAAAATTCTGCGGCACGGTGCGCAGTTATTATTCATGGACGTGGGGCGATGCGCTGTTCGTGGTGATTGATCCGTATCGCTGCACAACGCAGAAACCCGGTAAGAAAACCGACGGCTGGGGTTTTACGCTCGGCGAAACGCAGTACCGCTGGCTGCGCGCGACGCTCGAAAACAGCACGGCGAAAACTAAATTTGTTTTCGGGCATCAGCTGGTCGGCGGCGACGAGCAGGGTCGCGGCGGCGCGGAACGCGCCGACTGGTATGAATGGGGCGGCCACGATCCGGACGGAACCTACAGCTTTGATAAAAAGCGCCCCGGCTGGGGCAAGCCGATCCATCAGCTTTTCGTGGACACCGGCGTGAATGTTTATTTTCACGGCCACGATCATTTTTATGCGCGGCAGGAAAAGGACGGCGTGATTTATCAGCTGGTGCCGCAACCGGCTCTCGAAAACAGTAAAACGCCCGGCCATGCCGCAGAGTACGGCTACACAACCGGCGATATTCGCGGCGGCTCCGGGTTTCTGCTGGTGACGGTTTCGCCGTCCGGGTATGAAATGAAATTTGTTCAGAGCGAATCGCCGCGCAGGGGAGGAAAGAAGTGAACAGTCGGATTGTGATCTGCGTTGTTTTGCTGATGACGTTCAGCAGCTTTGCTCAAAAACCGCAGGGCAAAGGCGGCGGAAGGCAGCGGGCGTATCCGCCGCCGCAGGTAGCGTGGGATGTTGCGACGATCATTCTCGGTATTCCGGAAGGCGACCGGATCACGATGAGTATTGTTACGGCGGCGGATTTGGAAGGGTATATCGAATACGGAACAAACCAAACCGTTGTTCAGCAGTTTCCCGAACAGCTGACGCTGACGAATCTTGTCGTCGACACGGAGTACGCCTATCGGTTGCATTATCGCAAAACGGGCTCAGTGGAATTTAAAGCCGGGCCGGAATATCATTTTCATACCGCGCGCGCGCCGGGTAGTCCGTTCGTTTTTGAAATTCAGGGCGACTCGCATCCCGAACGAATTGGTAAACAAAACGATCCGGCGCTGTACGCGCAGACATTGCTGGCGGTCGCCAAGGATCGGCCCGATTTTTATATCTGCATGGGTGACGACTTCAGCGTCGATACGCTGACGGAAGTGAATTCGAAAACCGTCCGGCAGGTTTATCTAAAACAACTGCCGTATCTTGGCTTAGTTGCCAATTCCTCCGCGCTGTTTCTGGTGAACGGTAATCATGAGCAGGCGGCGCGCGTCAATCTCGACGGCACGCCGGATAACGTGGCGGTCTGGGCGCAGAACAGCCGGAACAGTCTTTTTCCGCAACCGGCGCCGGACGGATTTTATAGCGGCGACAAAGAAGAAGTTCCGCACATCGGTCTGCTCCGCGACTATTATGCGTGGACGTGGGGCGATGCGCTGTTCGTGGTGATCGATCCCTACTGGCATTCGGAAGTTGCGGTCGATAACAAGTTCGGCGGCGGGGACAAACGGCGCGACCTGTGGGAGATCGGGTTGGGTGATGACCAATATGAGTGGCTGAAGAAGACGCTCGAAGAGAGTACGGCAAAATTTAAATTCGTTTTTGCTCATCACGTCAACGGCACGGGGCGCGGCGGCGTGAAGGTTGCGAAGTCCTATGAATGGGGTGACGCGGCGGGAGTCCGGAGTCACCGGCCGAGATGGGGATTACCGATCCATCAACTGATGGCCAAAACAGGCGTGACGATTTTCTTTCAGGGACACGATCATATTTTCGCCCGCGAAAAACTCGACGGCGTGATTTATCAGACGTTGCCTGATCCCGCGAATCCCAATCCGGCGCCCAGCAATGCGGACGCCTATCCAGGCGCGGACATTTTTCCAAACTCTGGAAGAGTGCGCGTTGCCGTCGGCCCGGAAAAAGTTCGGGTCGAGTACATCGCCTCGCGCCTGCCCGCCGATTCAACATCGGAGCATCCGGACGGTGAAATTCTTTTTGCGTATGAAGTTTCTCTCCAGTAAGGAACAAAACTGAAGAGCCGTATGTGGGAAAATCACAAGTACGGTTCTGTGAGGGGTGTTGTAACTCTCACGATGTGAAAACAAAAAGAGACTATTAAATGCCTACTCGACAAGCGACTAAGTTTCTCATTCCAGCTATGGCCCTTGCGGCTGCGCTGGCATTCGCTCAGCAGAACGGCGGCTTCGCCGAACGCAACCAGCAGTTCGATCAGAACGGTGACGGTAAGATTGATGACAGTGAACGGCAGGCAGTCCAGGGGAAGATGCGCGCGCGGGGGAGCAAGGCCGACCAACTCAGCGCCGACGCGACCGTGGAGTATTGGCGCACTCAAAACGGTTGCGCGGGCGATGCGAAAAAATGGGATCTGCCAGATCTTGATCCGAATGACGGCTGCCGCATTCATGCACAACGTTGGGAGGGTAAAGCCCCCGTCCTTTTTTACACAATGGAAGGCCACGGTCACGGCTGGCCGATGCAGAAAGGCCGCGACGGAACCGGTACCGGCCCGAAGACACGCGATATCTCCGCGCCGGAAGAGTTCTGGACGTTTTTTCACATTAACACTCGGCGGAGCCCGTGAGGTTTGATAAGCAGACCGTAACAACGATAAGGAGTGTATATGAGCCATCTTCACATTGAGCTGTGTCCTGAAACTGGAATCTGTTCGATCCGCAAAGCGGACGGAACCAAGACTGACCTGATGCCCGACGAGCTGGAAGAACTTCGCGCTGCCGGTGATTCGGAGGCGGTCAAAAAGGCGGTCGGTGAAGCAGATGAAAAGTTTGCCGCCGCTCTGACGGCAGAGGAACTGGCTGAGTTGGCGTCGGCTCTTCAATAATCCGATCACCTCTCTTTTATTCCCGATGAGTCAGGAGATTCAGCCCGATCCGGAAGCGTTTAAAAAGCTGCTGACGGCGACTATGCCGTTCGGTAAAT
>CAZSSI010000149.1:0-3687 GCA_964609345.1 uncultured Verrucomicrobiota bacterium
GCCCTCGAGCAGTCGTAGTCGGCGGCGGAATTCTTTTCGGTCTGGGTATGCTGCTCACCGGTTATGCCAGCTCCTTCACCTGGGTACTCTTTTTCTTCGGCGTGGTGATGGGAATCGGCAGCGGCGCGGCTTACGGCGCGATTGTTTCCACATCGGTACGCTGGTTTCCTGACATGCGCGGCCTCGCCAGCGGACTTTCCGTCGGAGCCCTCGGCTGCGGAACGCTGATTATCGCCCCCATCGCGCAACAGCTGATGTCTGGCGCACCGGCCGGACAGACTCCCGTTCTCTGGGCCTTCAAAGTTCTCGGCGCGGCTTTCATCGTCGTCATCGCGCTCGCCTCTTTCTTCATGGTCACGCCGCCCGCCGGCTACAAGCCTGCGGGATGGATTCCCAAGCAGGGCGCCCCCGGCTCAGCCGCCGCAAAAGACTATGCCTGGCGGCAGCTTTTCGGACGTCTGGAATTCTGGGTGCTTTACGCCATGTACGCCTGCGGAACGTTTTCCGGACTCATGATTATCAGTCAGGCTTCACCGATTGCTCAGAAGATGACGCACCTGTCTCCGGCCGAAGCGGTCGGCATTGTTTCGCTGATGGGTCTGGCAAACGCCGTCGGCCGGGTTTTCTGGGGATTTGTCTCCGATAAAGCCGGACGCCTCAACGCGCTCTTTGTGATGTTTATCATCACCGGCGTTACCATGTTTTTCCTGCCGCAACTGGCCATGCAGAAAACCACCCTGCTGATCGGCGCGCTTTTCGTGGGAGCCTGCTACGGCGGTTACCTCGGCATCTTCCCGTCGGTCACGGCAGATTATTTCGGCACCAAAAATCTCGCACTTAACTATGCCGTGATCTTTTCAGCGTTCAGCATCGCTGCGATTGCCGGCCCGCGCGTGGCCAGCAAAATTGTTCTGGCGACAGATTCCTACGCCAAAGCCTTTATGGTCGCAGGCGCGGTTTGTGTTGCTGGAGCCATCCTTACGATTTTCGCCTCCCGGCTCGCCAGAAGCGCCAACCCCAACAGCTAAAACTCCTTCGCTACTGATTCAGCTCCGCCTGAGCGCTTGCCCGGAATAGCCGTTCATGTTTAACTGCACGCCGATTTTTATAAGGACAAGACTATGAAATTTGCGCTGAGCTGGCTGAAGGATTATGTGGATTTTGACGACACGATCGCGGGGCTTTCCGACAAACTGACGTTTGCCGGGCTCGAAGTCGAACATATCGAAACGCTCGGCGGAACCTTTGAAGGCGTGGTCGTCGGCGAAGTGAAACAGATTGAGCCGCATCCGGACGCCGACAAACTGCGACTCTGCACCGTTGAATACGGCGGAACCGAAACGCTGCGCGTCGTCTGCGGCGCGCCGAATGTCGCGGTCGGCGGCAAATATCCGTTCGCCACCGTCGGCACGACGTTGCCGTGCGGCATCAAGCTCAAGAAAGCCAAAATCCGCGGCGTCGAATCGCTCGGTATGCTTTGCGCCAAAGACGAACTCGGACTAGGCGAAGACCATTCCGGTCTGCTGGTTCTCGACGCTTCGCTCAAACCCGGCACACCGCTCGCATCCGTCATGGGACCGGCGGAAACCGTTTTCGAACTCGAAATCACCCCGAACCGCCCCGACTGTCTAAGCATGATCGGCATCGCCCGCGAAGTCGCCGCCATCTACGGCAAGCCGCTTAAGATGCCTTCCGTCGAACTGAAAGAAAGTTCAGAGCCGGTTGAAAAAGAAGTCAGTGTGGAAGTAAAAGATTCCGGTAAATGCCCGCGCTACACCGCCCGCGTTCTGAAGGATGTGAAGATCAGCCCTTCGCCCGACTGGATGAAGCGCCGCCTCGAAGCGTGCGGCATCCGTTCGATCAATAACGTCGTGGACATCACCAACTACGTCCTGATCGAAACCGGCCACCCGCTCCACGCCTTCGACTACACGTTGCTTAAGGATGGAAAAATTATCGTTCGCCACACGACCAAAGGTGAAAAATTCACCACGCTCGACGGCGTGGAGCGCCAGCTGACCGACGACATGCTCGTTATCGCCGACGCCAGTAAAGCCGTCGCGCTCGCCGGAGTCATGGGAGGCGCCAACACTGAAATCAAAGATGACACGTCCACCGTGCTGATCGAAGCCGCGACGTTTGAACAGTCCGGTATCCGCGCCACGGCAAAAACGCTCGGCCTTTATACCGACAGCTCCTACCGCTTCCAGCGCGGCGTCAACGCCGGTAGCGTCGAGTGGGCCAGCCGCCGCGCCGCCGCGCTGATGGCCGAACTGGCCGGAGCCAAAGTCTGCCGAGGCGTCATTGATGTTTATCCCGCGCCGAAAGCCAAACGGCAGATTACTTTCCGCTGGCTGGCGGCCTGCGAACTGATCGGTATGAACGTACCGGTTGAAGCGATGAAGAAGATTTTCCAGTCGCTGGAAATCTCCATTCTTTCCTGCGACGCCGAAAAAGCGGTTCTCGAAATTCCGACGTTCCGCGACGATCTCGAACGTGAAGTGGACATTATCGAAGAAGTCGCCCGCATGAATGGCGTTGATAAGATTCCCGAAAAACTGCCAGTCGCGCAGACCGTCGCCGGAGTCAGCGACAGCCGCGTCCGCGCCATTACCGCCTGCCGAAAGACTCTGGTCGGCCTCGGTGCGCGCGAAATCATGAACTACACGCTGGTCAGCCATCCGCTGCTCGACCTGTTCGGCAAAGACGATGCCGCCGCCCGCGAAGAACTGCCGCACCCGATCAGCGCCGAACAGTCCGTTCTGCGCACCTCGCTGATTCCGCAGATGATCGAAAGCCTCGGCCGCAACAAATCGCGCCAGATTGACGAAGCGGTCTTTTTCGAAATCGGCCGGACATTTGCCAAGACGGTGCAAACCGAAAAGGTTTGTCTCGGACTGATGGGTGCCGCCGGACGCGGTGCGCTAGATAAACAGCGCGCCATCGGCGAGGAAGAAGTATTTCTCTGGCTCAAAGGACTAGTCGAAAAACTGCTCGCCACGCAAAAAGTTTTGGACGTGAATTTCCAGCCCGTTGAAAATTCGGCGTTCGAAGCAAGCCGCGCCGTGGCGGTGCTTTCCGGCAAAGAAAAAATCGGCGTACTTGGTTTAATCAATTCCGCCGCGCGCAAAGAGTGGCGCCTGAACGATCCGGTCGCCGCCGCCGAACTGAATCTGGAACCGCTGATTGCCAACGTCTGGAAGCGGAGCGAAGTAAAAGACATTCCGCTCTATCCGGCGACCGAACGCGCCTTCGCTTTCATCGTCGATGAAGCAATTCGTCATGAAGAAATCTTGATGTCTGTTCAAAGCGCTGCGCCCGCCGAACTCGAAAGCGTCAAACTGTTCGACGTCTTCCGCGGCAAGTCGCTGGAGAAAGGTAAAAAGAGCGTCGCCTACAGTTTTGTTTATCGCTCGCCGTCCGGCACGCTGACCGATGAGAAGGTCAATGCGTTCCACGAAGCCGTCGGCAAAAAAGTCTGCGCCGCCGTCTCTGCCGTTATCCGTGAAGGCTGATGTGGGGGAACTCACCACAAAAGTAAACTGGCCGCTTGACCGAAAAATACCTTAGGCGTAACATCTGAGTCGTGAGGAAGAGAAGAACGAAGAACCTCACTTGATCTTTCAAATTTAAGCCCGCCCGGTCAGGCAACAAGTTTCCGATCCGTTAAACAAAATAATAAAGGGC
>CAZSSI010000150.1:0-3665 GCA_964609345.1 uncultured Verrucomicrobiota bacterium
CTTCGCGATTCGCCTTGCTCATCGCGAAGGCTGGTGCACCTGCCGGGAGTCGAACCCAGATCACCGGCTTCGGAGGCCAGTGTTCTATCCATTGAACTACAGGTGCGTTCAAAAAGAGTGTTATCTGTTAGCGGTTAATGTCCGCCGAGAAAAGCCAAAACCGTTTAATTCTGTTTTGAAATTCAGGCGTCATCCCCCATAATGCGCCCCATTAACTCACAAGGAGGATTACGATGGATATCAAAGGAAGTAAGACAGAGAAGAACCTGATGGCCGCATTTGCCGGTGAATCACAGGCCCGCAACCGATACACCTATTACGCCGCCGCCGCCAAAAAAGAGGGCTATGTTCAAATTGCCGATATTTTTGAGGAAACCGCCAATCAGGAGAAAGAACACGCCAAGCGTTTGTTCGGGCTGATGGCTGGCGGAGAGATTCAGATTCCGGCCAGCACCTTTCCGGCTGGGCCGGTTGGTACCACGTACGACAATCTGCTGGCCGCCGCAGCCGGTGAAGAGCACGAGTGGACCGACATGTATCCTTCCTTCGCCAAGATCGCCAAGGAAGAAGGCTTTACTCTGATCTCCGCTGTGTTCAGCGCGATTGCTGTCGCCGAAAAACAGCACGACAAACGCTACAAGGATCTCGCCGCCAATATCAAAGCGGGCAAGGTGTTTGAGCGTGAAGAAAAAGTCGTCTGGCGTTGCCGCAACTGCGGCTACCTGCACACCGGAACCAAGGCGCCGATCAAGTGCACCGCCTGCGACCATCCTCAGGCGCATTTTGAGCTGCTCGCCGAAAACTGGTAGGCAGGGTTTCGTTGGAGTTGATATGGGTTTCCGGTTTTCCGGAAGCCCGTACTGTTTTTCAGTATTTGTTGCTCTGGTTTTATTCTCGCAACAGCAGGTTTAGGTTCTATCATTTCCTTTCTGAATCGAGGCGGAATGAAGCAGTTCACTATAGCTCTGGCGGGAAATCCTAATTGCGGGAAAACCACGCTGTTTAATGCCCTGACCAGTTCGCGCGGGCGGGTTGGCAACTGGCCGGGTGTTACGGTTGAGCACCTTGAGGGTGAATACCAGCATGGTGGCGCGACGGTTCGGGTGGTCGATCTTCCCGGCATCTATTCTTTTTCCGCCGGATCGCCTGATGAAAACGCGGCTCGCAATTATGTCCTCAAAGAAAAACCCGACGCCGTCGTCAACATCATCGATGCGCGCAATGTGGAGCGCGGTCTCTATCTCACCGCGCAACTGCTGGAAATGCGCGTGCCGCTCATTGTGGTGCTCAACATGCTCGATCTGGCCAAGCGGCGGCATATTGAAGTGCAGGTGGATCATCTGGCCCGGCATCTCGACTGTCCCGTTATCCCGATGGTCGCCGCCCGCAAAGAAGGGCTGGACGTTTTACAGACTGCCGTGGCCGCCGCTGCGGCGACGCACCGGATCAGCACCACGAATGTGACGTATGACGAACAGGTCGAAAAAGCACTGGCGCGACTGATCCCTGAAGTCACGCCGGCCGCCGAACGGGTTTCGGTACCGGCCCGCTGGCTGGCCGTCAAGCTGCTCGAGCGCGATCCGGTCGCCGAAGAACTGACCATTGGGGTTTGCGACGAATTGCTTGCGGCGGAAATTGTGAAAGTCGAAAAACATATCGGCGAAGATATTGAAATCGTCATGGCCGACGGCCGCTACGGTTTCGTCCATGGCCTTGCACTTGATGTCTCGCGCCGCACCGGCGAGTTGCGGAAAAATCTTTCGGATGCGATCGATCAGATCGTCCTGAGCCGTTCTCTCGGCATTCCGCTTTTCCTCGCGGTAATGTATTTGGTTTTCACCGTCACCATCACGTTTTCCGCTCCGGTCACCGGCTGGATCGACGCCACACTCGGTTCGCTGCTGGTTGACCGTTTCGGCGGCTGGCTCACTGGAATCGGCGCGCCGGTCTGGTTGCACGTTCTGCTGGCCGACGGCCTCGGCGGCGGCATCCAGACGGTTGCCACTTTTATTCCACCGATCTTTTTTATGTTTCTTTGCCTGTCGTTGCTAGAGGAATCTGGGTACATGGCGCGTGCAGCGTTTGTGATGGACCGCAGCCTGCGGGCCATCGGCCTGCCGGGCAAAGCCTTTATCCCGATGCTGGTCGGCTTTGGTTGCAATGTGCCCGGCATCCTGGCGGCGCGGACGCTCGAAAATCAGCGCGACCGTACTCTCACGATTCTGCTGAATCCGTTTATGTCGTGCGGCGCGCGTCTGCCGGTCTACGCACTTTTCGCCGGCATCTTTTTTCCGAAGGTTGGCGGCGCGGTCATTTTTGCGCTGTACCTGACCGGCATTCTGCTGGCTGTGGTGAGCGGACTGCTTTTTCGCCGCACGATTCTGAAAGGCGATGCCACCACCTTTGTCATGGAACTGCCGCCGTACCATCTGCCGCGCGGCGTAGCGATTTTCCACCACACTTGGGAGCGTCTCAAAGAATTCATTCTGCGCGCCGGGAAAATTATTCTGATTCTCGTGCTGGTTCTGAGCGTGCTCTGGTCGGTCGGTACGGACGGAAGTTTCGGTAATGAAAACTCCGAACACTCCGTTCTGAGCGCGTTCAGTCGTGCGGTGACGCCGCTGTTTCACCCGATGGGAATCACCGACAACAACTGGCCTGCCACGCTTGGACTGATCACCGGCATTTTCGGTAAGGAGCTGGTCGTCGGCACGCTCAACACGTTTTACGGCGCCAACGGTGCCGATCCGGCGGCTTCGATGCTCGCTGCGTTCGACGGTCAGGCCGGTGCGTTCGCCTATCTGCTGTTTGTGCTCATTTATTCGCCGTGCGTCGCCACCATCGCCGCGATTCAGCGCGAGACCGGCTGGAAGTGGATGGCGTTCAGCGTCGGCTATCTCACGGCGCTGGCGTGGTCGCTGGCAACGCTTTTCTATCAAGTCGCCACGTTCGCCGGGCATCCCGCGCAGTCGTCCTGCTGGATTGGTACTCTTCTTCTGGCTGGGCTTTTATTCGTCTCTGCGCTTAAACTGTTTTCCGCTAAAAAAGGATAGAGCATGTTCAGACGGCTTTTTAAAAAACGGCAGCAACAGCGGTGCGGACGACGCGCCGGACAGGGACTTTGCTGTGCCCATCCGCTCAGCGATTTCGCGCAAGGTGCCGATGTGGTGGTTATTTCCAATGGCGACCGTAAGACTCTCGAGATGGGGCTTTTTAGCGGCGCTCTTGTTCACGTCATGAAAAACCGCCCCGGCGATACCAGCATGGTTGTCGCCGCCGGCGAAAGCCGCTACATCATTTCCAAGGAAGCCGCTGCAAAAATACAGGTGCGGTAGAGAATGGATTGATGGAGTACAGGAGTAATGGATGATTGAAAAATCCCCTCCGGCGGAGGGGTGCCCGAAGGGCGGGGTGGGTTATGTTGTCGGCGATACTCAAACTTTTGAAAGAACGCGGTCCGATGTCGCTCGCCGAGCTGGCGCGCCATTTTCAGACCGATGCCTCCGTCATGCAGGACATGCTCGAAGTCCTTGAGCGCAAAGGCCGTATTCAGCGGATGGAAACCAAATGCTCGCGTTGCAAAGGTTGCGCCGAAGTGAAGCCTGAGGATGCCGCAATTTTTCAATATGTTCCGACATCTGAGCTGTGAATAAATCCCACCCATC
>CAZSSI010000151.1:0-3599 GCA_964609345.1 uncultured Verrucomicrobiota bacterium
TTTTTTTCAGCATAAAACCTCTTGTGCGCGGTTGAATGTGGTCAAAAACACACATCGGTTCAAACAAATTGTTAATTTGCATGACGGAACGCCGGAATGAAGTTCTTGTAGGAGGCCAAGCAATTCAGCTATGGTCAAACATTGAAGATTGAGCCGCTTACTGGGGCGGGGACTTTAGGTGAAGGTAATGAAAAAAATAGTTAAAACAGCTTTTATGTCGGGGCTTCTGCTGGCGGCTTCAGGAGGTTTCGCGGAAACAAATCAGATCGTGGCGGCGGATGCTCAGCATCCGGCGGTCTGCCCCCATTGCGGCTTTGTACAAACTAATCCGCCGACGGCGTCCGTTTCGACAACAGTTACCCCGGCAACTAAAAAGGAATGGAAATCGAGTATCTATGGCGGCTTTTCCGCCCAGAGCGGCAATACAACGGCCAGTTCATATAATTACGGCGGCGATTTTTCCCGTCAGGGTGAGGTCTATCGCGGCAAACTAAAGCTGGATGGGAAGTACAGCAAGAGTGCGGACGAGGTTACCGTGTCAAAAACGGAAGCTTCCGGTGAAATGCGCCGGATGCTCGATGAACGCTGGTTCGCCTACGGGTTGCTGTCGGCGTTGAATGACGGGCTTAAGGATCTCGATTACCGCGTAAAAGCCGGTCCGGGTCTGGGATATTATTTCTCCGACACCAAGGATTTGACGTCTGACGTCAGTTCCGGCCCTCTTTATGTATCCGAACAGAAATCGGGAACCCGGAGCGGTTATCTGGCGTGGCGGTTTGCGCAGGGGCTCAGCTGGCAGATTACAGACACGTTCCGGTGGTGGACTTCGACGGAACTGGACATGAATTCTACGGAGGTCGCTTCCTACCTCGTCACTTTTAAAACAGGTGTTGATACTAAAATCAGCGGTAATCTTACCCTGTTCATCGTTTTCGAAGATGATTATGACAGCCAGCCGGAGTCTAAGGGAAATATCGAGAAGAACGACGCGTCAATCAACACCGGCATCCGCTATAAGTTTTAGTCTCACCGGAATCAAGCCATGTCAAACAAGAGCTACTACGTAACCACGCCGATCTACTACGTGAACGACAAACCGCACATCGGCCACGCGTACACAACGATTCTGGCCGACGTGCTTGCCAGCTATCACCGCCTGCTCGGCGTTCCGACCTATTTTCTCACCGGTACTGATGAACACGGCCAGAAGGTTCAGCAGGCCGCCGATAAAAACGGTCTGACTCCGCAACAGCAGTGCGACCAAACCGTTGTCCGCTTTCAGGAGCTCTGGAAGCGGCTCGAAATTACCAACGACGATTTTATCCGCACCACCGAAGATCGCCACAAAGTCATCGTGCAGGAAGTTCTGCAAGACCTGTTTGACCGCGACGAAATCTACCGCGCTGATTATCAAGGCTGGTATTGCGTCGGGTGCGAACGTTTTTTCGCCGAAAAAGATCTCGTGGATGGCAACTGTCCGGAATGCGGACGTAAAGTGGATGCCATTCAGGAAACCAACTATTTCTTCCGCATGAGCAAATATCAGGATTGGCTCATCGAATACATCGAAACCCATCCTGAATTTATCCAGCCCGATTTCCGCGCCAACGAAACGCTCGGCTTCCTGAAAACGAAAAAACTGCAAGACCTTTGCATTTCGCGGCCCAAAGCGCGTCTTGCCTGGGGTATTGAGCTGCCGTTCGACAAGGATTTCGTCACCTACGTCTGGTTCGACGCGCTTCTGAATTACATCACCGCCATTGGCTACAAGCGCGACGACGCCAAGTTTAATAAATGGTGGCCCGCGACACACCAGCTGATCGGTAAAGACATTCTCACTACGCACACCGTCTACTGGCCGACCATGCTCAAAGCGATGAATGTGCCGCTACCAAAAACCGTCTTCGCGCACGGCTGGTGGTTGACGGGCCGCACTAAAATGAGCAAGAGCCTCGGCAACGTCGTTAACCCGATGGAAATGGTCGACCGCTACGGCGTCGATGCCTTCCGCTATTTCCTCATCGCCGAAATGACGCTTGGGCAGGACGCCTCGTTCACCGAAGAAGCTTTCGTCCGCCGCTACAACAGCGACCTTGCCAACGACCTTGGCAATTTGCTCAGCCGTACCGTTAACATGCTCGGTCGCTACTGCGACGGGAAGTTTCCACAAGTTGGAAACGCTGCGCTCGCTGGCGCTCCGGAAAAAGAGCTTTGGGACACCGTTCAGCAGGCGGTCGTCGAAATGGAAACCTCGATCGACACGATGCGCCTCAATGGCGGCCTCACCGCAGTCCTGACCGCCGTACGAAAAGTGAACCAGTATTTTGAAATCAAACAGCCGTGGACACAGGCCAAAGAGGGCAAAAAGGAAGAAGTCGGCATCACGCTGGCACTGGCTGCCGAAAGTCTGCGCGTCTGTGCAGCGCTGCTCTATCCGGTCATGCCGGAAAAAATGAGTGTGTTGCGCGTGGCCTTCGGTCTCGGTAAGCCTGACCCGAAACGGTTGCACACATTCGGTGTCATCAAAGCTGGAACCGTGATCAAAGAAACGACTCCGCTGTTTCCGCGCGTCGAAGTCGAAAAAGTAGACGAGGCTTCCAGCCTCGTTCAAAATCAGAAGAAAGCTCCTGCAATGGCCACAGAACCTGTAAAAGTCGAAGGCGTCATCACCTATGACGAAGTCATGAACGTCAAGCTGCGTACCGCCAAAGTGCTGACCGCCGAAAAGGTCGAAGGCGCGGACAAACTGCTCAAGCTTCAGATTGAAGTCGGTGAAGAAAAGCGCCAGCTCGTCGCCGGGATTGCTTTGCACTACACGCCGGAACAGGTCGTCGGCAAGACGATTATCATTGTCGCCAATCTGAAGCCCGCTAAAATCCGCGGTGTTGAATCTCAGGGTATGCTCCTGTGCGCTTCTGTCGGCGATCAGCTTAGGCTGATCACCATTGACGGTGAATTACCGGCCAGCGGCGCGGTGGTTAAGTAATTTTTGATGAAAACCCTGATTCTAGTGCGTCACGCGAAGTCGGATAAAACGGATCCGGCAGTCCGCGATTTTGACCGCCCACTTGGCCAGAATGGCGAACGCGACGCGCTTGTCATGGCGGAGCGGGTTGCCGCGCTTGGTTTACGGGTCAATATGCTGATCAGCAGTCCGGCGGTTCGGGCTTTATCCACGGCAGAAGCCTTTGCTGAAAAACTTTCTCTGCCGGTTAACCCGGATCCTCGTATCTATGAAGCGGGTGTGAAACAGTTGCTTGCGGTTGTGCATGGCATTGATGATCGCCACAGCACGGCGGTTCTGATTGGACACAACCCGGGGTTGAGCGAATTTCTGCGCTATCTGACCGATGAGAACTTTGCCGATCTGCCGACTTCAGGTGTTGCCGTAATCGACCTTCCGCTGAAATCATGGAGACACACGTTTGACGGCAAAGGGATTTTGAAAAACAGCATAACCCCCAACGATGAACCGTTCGGAATCCGGTCCGGAGTCCCGGTGCACGACTGGAAAGAGCGTTGCCGGCTATGGCAGTTTGAACACGCTAAGCAGATTTTTCTGGTGCCAATCTTCGTGATTGCGCTGTTAATCGTTCTTG
>CAZSSI010000152.1:0-3537 GCA_964609345.1 uncultured Verrucomicrobiota bacterium
GCGGTATTTTCCTCGGGTTAGAGCCAGATGGAACTGAAGCCGGTTCATTTTGCCGTTCGTACTGATGCGGGGAATGGCCAGCGGATCGATTTGTGACCACGGGAAAATCCGTTTTTTCACGCTGACCGCCAGCGTCATGCCGGCGTCCGCCACCATGCGTTTGTGCTTTTCTTCGAACCGGCCGAACGGATAGGCAAAACAGCGGCAGGATGTTTCACTCAATCGTGCCACCGCTTTGCAGGAGTCTGTGATCTCCTGTGCGGCAAGAATATCGTCGATGGTCGTCAGGTTAATGTGGGACTGGGTGTGGGCGCCGAATTCAACGCATCCGCTTTGTTGCATTTCACGAATTGCTTCCGGAGTAATACTTTCGATCTCGGAACAGTTTGTCGCCAGAAAGACAGTCATCTTTGCACCGTACTTGCGGATCAACGGGTAGGCGAACTTATAATTGTCGATGAATCCGTCGTCGAACGTGAGGGCGACAAACCGGCCTTCTTCCTTTCGATTCATTTTTTCTGCCAGCTCAGACAGCGTACAAAATTTCGCACCCATGGATTTCAACCATTTCAAGTGGAGTTCAAAACGCTCCGGTGGCGTATTCATTCCGTCGGCTGGTTTGTGAGGCGCAATGTGATGGTACATCAGGATGCGCGGCCATCCCTTTTTCCACGGTTTCGGCATAAGCCACCAGGTGTAGCGCGTGGAAAGCGCCACAATGGCGGCGACGATCAGAAGTCCGTAAAGTGCAGTCATCGGTTAGCTCTCCGTGGACGATGCCGTTCCGTCGCGTGAGGTTGCCTGAACAATATAGATGGGGCGCTTCTTCACTTCGTCGTAGATTCGGGCAACGTATTCGCCGACCAGCGCGACGGCGGTGAGAATGAGTCCGCCCAGCAGGCTGACGAGAATAACCAGCGTGGTGAATCCCGTGAAGGCGATTTCATGACCCAGCAGCCGCTTGCCGGTGAAATAGACCGCAATGACGAAGGCGGTCAGCGCGGTGAACAGTCCGATTCCACCGAGCAAGCGGATTGGCTTGTAGGAAAAGCTGAGAACGCCGTCGAAGGCATATTTAAACAACTTGCTGAACGTTTGTTTTGGCACTCCGGCGGCGCGGTCGTCGCGGGCGTAATCAACGAATCCCTGCCGGAAGCCGACCCAGCTGTAAAGTCCGGGCAGGAAGCGGTTGCGCTCTGGCAGAGCCTTGACCTGGTCGGCGGCCGCCCGGTCCATCAGACAGAACACGCCGACGTTCGGCGGAATCGGGAAGGCGATGGCGTAGCGGAAGAAGCGGTGAAACACTTCGAACCCAAGACGGCGCAGACCGGTTTCCGCACGGTCGGTGCGTCGCGCAAAGACCACCTGGTGCCCGGCTTTCCATGATGCAATCAGTTCGGGAATCAGCGACGGCGGATCCTGCATGTCGGCATCCATCACGACAATGGCATCGCCGAGCGCGTGGGTGATGGCGGCCGTGACGGCGGCCTGATGGCCGAAGTTGCGGGAAAGATCGACCCAGACCAGTTCCGGAACTTCTTTTTGCGCTGATTGGATAATATTCAGTGTCCGGTCGCGAGAGCCGTCGTTGACCAGCACCAGTTCCCATGAAAGATTCTGTGTGCGCATGACACGGGCAACTTCGTTGATGAAGGTGAGGATACCTTCTTCTTCGTTGTACACCGGAGAAACAATACTGACGGTCGGTTTTATCATGGCTGTCTCCGGTTCTGATCGGCAGGCGGAATAATAGCGATTCCATACCGACCTGCGAGAGTACTGTTTTTACGCGGCCATTGAATCACTAAATCCGGGAGATACTTCAGTTGCGGGAAGCGCCCCGGAATATCCGGATAGGTTTTTTCCAGCGAATCCTGCTCTGTGGCGTTCTGATTTTTGGCTTTCAGCCAGAGGATCACGGCACCTTTTTCATGCACCTGTTCCTCGGTCAGATAGGTGGAATGGTTCAGGCGGGCGCGGATCATAACGGCGGCGCGGTCGGTTCCGTAATAGTTGACGATGCCGCCGAGCCATTCGTCGGCGATCAGGTAGGGCAGAGGAGTTTTGAATTCCTGATGCCATTGTTTTTCAACTTCTGCGGCAATGGCGCGTCCGGGGTAATTAACCCGATGCGGCTTTTCGCGGAGCATTGGACCAAGTCCGTAAACGATGCAATAGGCGATGACGAAGACGGTGGACATCAGCGCCATGGCGCGCAACAGGATTTTCGGATGCAGATCAATCCGGCAGCGCGGCACCAGCCAGAGGCCGATTGCCAGCGCCATGGGAGCTGCCCACATATCGACGATTTTCATTCCGGTGAGTAAAGAGAGGACGGTCAGAAAAGCGTAGGCACCCAATGCAAGACCGACCGTTCCAGCATATTTTTCCGCCTTACCGGACGATTTGGAACCACAGATCAGCGCGGTAACCAGAGCTGGCAACAGAAAAGCACCCTGAGCCAAAACGAAGAGGAGCGGATGCGACAGGTGGTGCCACCAGTGCGACTCTTCCGAGGCACCACGGCTTAAGCCATACACGATGGTGATCCAATCGTTCTTGGCCATCCACAGCAGATGCGGCGTAAAGAGCAGGAGAGCGACCAGTCCGGCAATCCAAAGTCCGGAAGACCGCAGGGCTGTCTTGAGTTCTCCGCGATGCCACCAGGCGGCAAAGAGCGGAACCAGCATGAAGACGGCAAGGTATTTGGTCAGTGCGCCCATAGCGACGCAAACGCCCAGCCCCAGCCACGAGGAGAATTTTTTGTTCTGTACCGCGTTGATGCCGAAGTACCAGCCCCAGGCCCAGAACGGCATTTGCAGATAGTTCACGTTAAATTCGACGCTGATGTACTGGTAAAAATAAAGCGTGTCCAGCAACAGCACGGCCATCAGTGCCTGTGTGGCGCTGAGCTTCAGTAGACGACCGAGGCGATAGATGCCGAGTCCGGCGATGATGATGCATAGCTGACTTAGAATATAGAGGCCAGCGTCGCCCAATCCATTAGTGAAAAGTTCGGCAGCCCACGCGCTCAGCGGCGGATGCTTGTCGTAACCCCACTGCCATTGCGAGCCCCACATGACTGCTTCAATGCTATCCAGCGGCAGACAGGTGTTGCAGAGCAGGGGAATTCCGGTCCAGACGACCAAGTGATACAGAACCCACGCCAGCAGGCCGTCGCGCGGTTTTTCAAAACAGTCAGTTAACTTGCTCATACTAATCCGGAGTAAAGACGCAGTTCGGTTTCGACCATACGCTCCAAACTGAACTGGCGTTCAACATATTCACGCAGATTGGAAAAATCAAATTGGAACGCCGCCGAGATTTTTTCGGCGAGTTCCTTGCTGTCACCCGGTTGGAATAAGAATCCGTTTTGGCCTTCGATGACGATGTCGAGCGCGCCGCCGTGGCGAGAGGCGATAACTGGCGTATTCATCGCCATCGCCTCAATCAGGGTTCGCCCGAACGCTTCCGGTTTTTTTGAGCTGGAAACCAGCACATCGCTCAGCCCATAAATTTCCGGCATCTTACTGTGAC
>CAZSSI010000153.1:0-3529 GCA_964609345.1 uncultured Verrucomicrobiota bacterium
TGGAGTGCGGACGCAGCCGGAGCGAAGCGTAGACAGCCAGCCGCAGGCTGGAGTGACCAAAGGGAACGGCAACCCGCAGGCGTGAGGCCGCTCTTCTTGCTGAAAGCGGCGTCGCGTTTCACTTGCCGCCGCACTCCAAACGCTACACGCTCATTCACCGGTTAACGGCCATTAAGCAGTTTGCCGACGACAGGAAAAAACACCGGGGCGTGGCGGCCCCAGACGGACGGATCAGCCTGCCAGAGATATTCGAATCCGTCGGCTCCTTTAATGCTGCACAGTTCCGCGCCCTGGACTTTCGCGCAGATGGTTAAAAATTTATTGGCAATCGATCTCATTCTTTTCTCCGGCATTCAGGGTGGTCAGCAACAGCGACCAGAAGCAAAGTACGATATTCACCAGCGGAAACTGCAGGGCGGGGGGCAGGCAGTAGACAAAAGAAACCGTCGGGATCCATACCGTCCAGAGCGCCAGTAGAATTGAAGGAAGTTGGATCATAAACTGTTTGTGCGAAAAGCTCTTGATCGCGGCCCGGAATGAATAACCGCAGTTTTTCCAGTGCATGCAGAGTGTAGCGAACGGCGCGGACCACAAGACGCTGAACACGAACTGGTCGGCCAACACTTTTTTATGATCGTGGCGACATCAACCTGATTGCCGAACATCGCCGACTGCAGATGATAAAAGGAATCGATAGCCAGCCCGGTGGTCACCCAGAATCCCAGCATGAACAGTAAATTGGAAACGTAGTGACCGGCGGCGATTTTTTTCGGACAGCCAGAAACAGAAAAGGAATCAGTCCGCCGAAAAGCGCGGTGGCCAGAACAGGGAAAAAGGAACCGACCCTTTGCCGGATTTTCGGAACTTCCAGCAAAAGCTGATGGGTTGCCGGATGAAAGTAGTAAAGCAGGACGATCGCCAGGGCAAAACCCTGTAGTAGCAGTCCCGGCCCGATATTTTTCTTTGCGGCGTTGAGGCCGTTTCTAAGAATAATGTGCATAGGGCGCGGGTTGTAATCTACCGCAGATTTTGTGACGAACAAAAAGCGTCAGAATTTCTCTTTTCGCTGGAATGTCATTTCCGCTTGCGGCGTTTTTGCTGTTTCGGGCCGTGGGGGCGTTCGCCGGTCAGGGTGACCTGCTGTTTTTTCTGTTTACTGCGCGGCGGAACGCCTTTCTTATTCCGGCTGGCGGAAAATGCGGTCGCCTTCTTCTGTCCTTCGAGATTGAAATCGATGAACTTGTGAGCCAGATCGACTTTGACCAGTTCGACATCAATCATATCGCCGATTTTGAATATTCTGCGCGTACGCTGTCCAGTGGCACGGGTTTTTGTACCGTTCACGTCATAGCGGTCGTCAGTGATTGAGGCAAAAGGAATCAGCCCGCGCTGAATGGTGTCGGTGAGTTCGACGATGAGCCCCTTATTGAGAATCCGGATGATGCATCCTTTGTACGGGCCGATTGCACCTTTATTGAGCAGGTTGTTGTAGTACTCGACGCGGCGCAGCTCGATGCTTTCCTTCTCGGCCTGATCGGCTTCGGTTTCGGTACGGGTACATTGCGCGGCGATGGACTCGATATCTTTTGTCCGGTACGGCGACGACTTCTTTTCTTCCAGCGCGCCGAGCAGGCGGTGGATGACCAGATCGGGATAGCGCCGGATCGGCGAAGTGAAATGAACGTAGTCCTCGAAAGCGAGGCCGAAGTGGCCTTTGGCTTCGGCGGAATAACCGGCGCGCTTCAAGTTGCGCAGGACGGCGAGACTGCCGGTGTATTCCAGCGGCGTGCCTTCAATTTTTTCCATCACGACATTGATGTCGCTACGCGTCAGCGGAATGGAGTTAATGCCGAGCGCCTGGAGTTCCGCGCCCATCTGCGCCCATTGATCTTCGTCCGGTTCTTCGTGAATGCGGTGAATTGTAGGCCACTGAGCATCTTTCAGTTTGCGGGCGACGGCGACGTTGGCCAGTAGCATGCATTCTTCGATGAGCTGATACGCTTCCTTGGCTTCGCCTTTTTTGATCGAGGCGACTTTGCCGTCTTTATCCATCAGGCATTTAATCTGCGGCGTATTGATTTCAAGTGAGCCGTTGGCGGTGCGCCGGGCGCGGGCCGCGCGGGCCAGCGGACGCAAGGCCATGATAGCTTCCGCGACCTTCGACGGCATACCGGTGTGTTCGTCGCCATCGAACAGCGCCTGCACCTGTTCATAGGTAAGCCGCGCATCGGAATGAATAATCGAGCGGCAGCTTTCCGCGCTGAGCATCTGACCTTTTCCGTCGAGCTGTATTTCGACGGTATGCGCCAGCCGGTCAACGTGCGGATTGAGACTGCATATCCGCGTTGTCAGTTCGGTCGGCAGCATCATCACCACGCGGTCAACGAGGTAAATGCTGTTGCCACGGTGCAGCGCTTCTTTGTCCAATAGCGAGTTGCGCGGCACAAAGTGGGCGACGTCGGCAATGTGTACGGAAAGCTTCCAGCCGCCCGCCGTTTTCTCCAGCGAAATGGCGTCGTCGAAATCGCGCGCGGTTTCGGGGTCGATGGTGAACGTCAGGAGTTTACGCAGATCGGTGCGCTCGTTGTAATCCTCCGGGCGCAGTTCGTGCGGCATTTGCGCGGCTTCAGCGAGAACCTCTTCCGGAAAATTCTGCTGGAAACCGTGAGCGCGCAAGATGCACTGCATTTCCACATTCGGATCGTCGCGGTCGCCGAGAGATTCAATCACTTTTCCGGTGAGCGGCTTGAACGGATCGCTCCATTCATTGAGCTCAATCACCACCTTGTAATTTTCCGGCGTTTCCTCGAGACCTTTTTCCCAGGCGGCGACGCGGATATCCTGAATCAGCCGCAGATTATCGGGAATGACGTAGGCGTAATAGGGCGTGCGGCGGAGCAGTCCAACGATTTCCGTATTCTTGCGTTCGAGCACTTCAACCACACGGCCTTCGCGGTTTCCAAACACCGGAGCGTTTGATCCGCCGCCGCGACCACCGCGCCGATCCGGCGCGGATTTCGCGAAGAGCTCGACGGAAACGCGGTCTTCGTGGAGCGCACACTTCAGGTCGTCGCGGGCGATATAGATATCTTCGCCGCCGTCATCGGGGGCAAACAGGCCGAAACCCTTTTCCATCACGCGCACACTGCCGGTAACCGTTTGTCCGGCACCTTTGCCAGCCGCTGCCCAGCGGTTTTTCCGCAGACAGGAAACTTTGCCCTGCTTCTCGAGGTCGATCAGCGCCTGCCTCAGTTTATTGCGCTCTGTGCTGTGGATGCGCATGGCCTTGGCCAGATCGGGGCGGGTCAGCGGTTGATAGTTAGGTTTATTCAGATGGGCGAGAATGCGCTGTTCGAGCGATAGATTTGTCATGCGGAAAGCTTACCCATAATTTTTCATCGGGCAACCGCAATCCTGTTTCCAAACATTGGAAGATTGTTGGTCACGAAAAACCTAGCGCGGCATAGCCGCAAATAAAGAAAGAATCTGATCAAAATAATTTAGGACAAAATAATTCTGCCGCCCTGTT
>CAZSSI010000154.1:0-3509 GCA_964609345.1 uncultured Verrucomicrobiota bacterium
CGGTTCTGGTGCGCTTCCCAGATGATCTGGTTGACGAATTTGACGACGGAGGCCTCTTGATCGAGGTCGCTCAGGTCTTGTTTAAAAAGGCCTTCTTCGTCGAGGTTGATGCGGTCGTCGTCCTGCATCATACGGTCGAGCGTTTCGGCACCGACGCCGTATAGACGCTTGGCGGCGGATTCGATATCGGCGGCAGGACTGAGCGCGAGTTTGATCCGCCCGCCGGTGACAAGGCGCATAGCGTCGATCAGTCCGGGCTGCAACGGATTGGCCGTGGCGATACATAGTGCGCCGTTTTCCTCAGAGACCGGCATGATGTTGTATTGAAAAACCGCTTTAGGCGGAACCTTCGCAAGCAGATCCTGCGCGATTTCGGCCTTGGCCAGCCGCATGAACGGCAGCGCCATCACGCCGGCCAGTTTTTCGAGAAACAGTTCCTCTTTGACGCCGGTTTTCTCGATAACGGTGTCCGTGAAGATGGCGCCAGCCTCCGCCACAGCCGGAAGAAGCACTTCCACCTGTTCAGGTGTAAAGAGCTCTGTTCGCCGCAACAAATCCGCTAGCTGGCCGTTTTTCATTTTATCTCACAATTCCGACTTTCGACGTACGCACGAAGTTGATCAGGTACTGCACTTCCGGTGTGGACGGCAGTTCCTTTTCCATCTGCTCAAGCGCTTCGGCGATGGGAAGTTTCTGCCGGTATAGAATACGGTACGCCTCTTTGATGGCGTTACGCGACTCTTCGGAAACGCCGCGCCGTTCCATGCCGATTTTGTTGAAGCTACGAATTTCGATATCCAGTCCATCGGCAATCATGAATGGCGGAACATCTTTGGTAACTTTGGTGTACCCGCCGATAAAAGCCATTTTGCCGACACGGCGAAACTGAACCACACCGCAAAGCCCTTCGATAATGGCAAAGTCCTCAACAATCACATCACCAGCGAGTTGTGTTCCGTTGGCGATAATCACGCCGTTGCCGACTTTGCAGGCGTGGGCGACATGGCTGTAGGCCATCAGCAGACAGCCGGAACCGACTTCGGTCATTTCGCCGTCATGCGTTCCGGCGTTGATGGTGACACATTCTCGGATGACGGTCTTGTCGCCGACGATCACGCCGGGCGCGCCGCCTTTAAATTTTAAATCCTGCGTCGGGCCGCCAACGCGGGCGAAGGGGTGAATAACGCATCCGGCTCCGATGGTGGTATTGCCGTCAACAACAGCATGAGCCATCAACTCGGTGCCGTTACCGATCTTCACACCGGGGCCGACCACGCTGTACGGACCGAGCTTAACGTCCGCGCCAAGCACGGCGCCTTCGCCAACAATTGCTGTGGAATGAATCGTACTCATATCTTGATTATCCGGCGGAGCTGAACATCAGGTCGGCTTCAGAAGCCAGCTTGTCTCCGACAAACGCTTTGGCGTGTACCTTGGAAAGTCGCGGCTTGGCGTTGACGATATCAATTTCCATGCGGAGCTGGTCGCCGGGCACAACCGGACGGCGGAAGCGGGCATTATCGATGGCCGCGAAAAAGGAAATCTTTCCTTCGCCGCCGAACATTTTGTTCAACAGAATACCGGCAACCTGCGCCATCGCTTCCATTTGAAGAACGCCGGGCATCACCGGACGACCCGGAAAGTGGCCCTGAAAGAACTGTTCGTTGAAGGTTAGATTCTTAATACCAACGATCCTTTTCCCATCTTCGATCTCGATGATGCGATCAACGAGCATGAAGGGATAGCGGTGCGGCAGGATGTTCAGAATTTCGTTAGCTTCGATTACGGACATGCAGCGGGTCTCCTTTTTATAAGTTCAGGGCGGCGATTATCTTTAAACCGCGGGCTTTGTTCAACGCTTAAACTGTGCTGGTTTTATCCAAGGCCTCGAGCGCGGGACAACCTTCGGCCACCCGCCAGCCGCGAGGAAAGTCGCGACACTGGTCGGGACGCGCCTCGTAAAGATCACACTGTCCGTCTTTAAGCAGCACACAGCTCCCGTCGGGCGCATCCGCCAGACTCAGCTGGCGGCGGTTGGCTGCCAGCACCGTGTACTGGGCAATAAACGCCCCTTCGGAAAGCCCTGCGGCGGCGGCCAGTCTGCCGATATCCTCATCAGAAAGAAGCACATGCCCGGACCAGCGGCAGCAACTGCCGCACCGCTGACATTTAAATGAACGTCCTGCTGAATTCATGGTCTGACTGCTCCGAATGTTATTTAAAGGCGATTGGATTGACATAAAACCCTTTAAATATAAATATGCCGCCCTTGCCCGCCAAAAGGATTGCGCGGCATGAGGATTAACAATCAGAGGGAGAATTCTGAACATGACCACGCTCGTCAAGAAAACAAAAATCGTCGGCTTCTTCGTTACTGTATCTGCACTGGCATTGCTCACCGCAGGATGCTCGAAGGAAGTGGCAAAAGAACCAGTTAAAGAAACCGCATCGACTACACCAGTCGCCCAGACCGTCGATCTAACCCAGAAAGCCCCAGACCTCTTTGAACAACCGATCCAACCTAACCCGCTGGCTCTTTCTCCCGATGAAGCCGTTGTAACGGTTGATGGCGAAAAGATTACTCACGGCGAAATTATGCAGGGCGTGCAGATGAACATGATGCAGATGAGCCGCAAAGTTCCGCAGCAGCAACTTTCCAAAATGGCTGGCCAGATGTACCAGAATGTCACAGATACGCTAATTGCCAATATCCTGCTCACCAAAGCAGCTGAAAAATCCAGCCTGGTCGTTAACGACGAAGATCTGACGAAAGAAATCGCACGGATCGAAACCAACGCCCCGGCAGGCACTTCACTAAAAGACGCGCTGGCCGAAAACAACATCAATTTCGACGAATGGAAAAATGACCTGCGCAAACAGATGCTGGTTCGCAAGCTGGTCGAAGAAAAAACCGCAAATGTAACCAACGCTACCGCTACGGAAGTCACGAAATTCTATGAAGAAAACGTCGATTCCTTCAAAGTGCCGGAAAACGTAACGGCCAGCCACATTCTACTGGCTTTCAAACCCGAAGACACGGATGTAACAAAAGCTGTGAAGAAAAAAGAAATTGAGAAAATCCGCGCCGACATTCTTGCCGGGGCAGATTTCGCCGCAGTCGCAGGAGAAAAGTCTGACTGTCCTAGTAGCAAGCGGGGCGGCGATCTCGGCAACTTTGCCCGCGGACAGATGGTTCCTGAATTCGAAACGGCTGCGTTCTCTCAGGAAGTTGGAGCCGTCGGCAATGTAGTTGAAACCCAGTTCGGTTATCACCTCATCAAAGTCACGGACCGCCAGCAGGCTGGCATTCGTCCTCTGACCCAAGTAAAAGATCAGCTTCAGGAATACCTGACCGGCAAGAAAAAACAGGAAGCTCTGATGGCCTACATTGAGGATCTCAAAGGAAAAGCTGACATTAAAATCAACACACCTAATCTTGATGCGGCAGCTAAATAAGCCGACTGTCAGGCAAAACAAAAAAGCGTTCCCCTTACGAGGAACGCTTTTTT
>CAZSSI010000155.1:0-3493 GCA_964609345.1 uncultured Verrucomicrobiota bacterium
TTTTATGCAGAATCAATCATCAATCAAAGTCTGGAGCGAACGCTGGCGGCTTGGCGCTCTGAGCACGCCCGAGCTGATGCGGATCGGGCTGGTTTCCGTGATTATCGGCCTGATGTTCATGCTGTTCCATATGTTGGGGAATACGGTTGAAAATGTCGGCAGCCGTTCCGCATTCCAGTGGATGTTCGCCCGCTGGACAGACACGATTTCTTTCGGCGCCGACTATTCGCACGGCTATTTCATACCGTTCGTCAGTCTCGGCGTAATTTGGTACAAGCGGAAAGAAATTTTTTCAGTCGATATGCACACCGATTCGCGCGGTCTGGCGGTTGTGATTTTCGCGCTGTGCCTGCACTGGCTCGGCGCCAAAATGCAGCAAACCCACTTTTCACTGGCCAGTCTCGTCTTTTTGATCTGGGGCGTGCCGTTCTATCTCTTCGGCTGGGAGCTGGCAAAAAAACTGATCTTTCCCTGCGCCTATTTGGCCTTTTGCATCCCATTGAATTTCATGGATATTGTGGCGTTTCCTCTGCGCATGTTTTCAACCACGCTGGCTGCCGGTATGTTGAACGGTCTCGGTATTAATGCCGTGCAGTCAGGAACTGCGATTCTTATTCCATCTATGCCGAGCGGGCTGGATGTAGCCGATCCATGCAGCGGCCTGCGCTCTCTGCTTGCCATGACAGCACTGACCGCTGTCTATGCTTATTTCACCCAGAAAACCTTGTTGAAGAAATGGATTTTGTTCGCCGCCTCAATCCCGCTGGCGGTTTTCGGAAACATTGCGCGCATTGTGACCATTGTCTTCGTATCTGAAGCGATTGGCGGTAAGCTGGCGCTTGGCGTCTACCATGATTATTCCGGCTACATTCTTTTTACAGCCTCGATCTCCATGATGGTGGTCATTGGCGGTTTGTTGAACCTTGAAGTCAGTGAGGTGTTTTCAAAATGGAAATCAGTGCTTTTAAACCGTACCTAGTGCTTATCGGGCTGCTGATTATTACTGCACTGGCGCTGGCGTTCACGGTGGACGTGACGCTCAACGACCGGGCCGGGGTCAGTATGAAGCTACCCTCCGCACTGGACGGCGGATGGGTCGGCGACGAGTTGCGCTATTCTCACAACCCTGAAAATCCCAAACAGTACCGCGCCAGTGAACTGGATTTGCCGAACACTGATCCGGTAACCGGCGAAAAGCTCTTCACCATGAGTCTGGCCGAATACGATGCGCTTCCGCATGACACACTGTTCGTCAAATCAATTTATACCAACGAGGCTCAGCAGGTTTTTGTCTCGATCGTGTTGTCCGGAAAAGAGCGCGACAGTATTCATCGTCCTGAACGGTGTTTGGTCGGGCAGGGGAGCACCATCGTTAACCAGCATTTCTGGAATGTCGTCATGCCTCAAACCATCGACGTTCCGCTGGAAGGGCGCGAACCGCTCAAAGTCGCCGTTCTTGAAACCGTCCGCAATTATCGTGGTGCCGACGGGGAGCAGAAAACGTATTACGGGTATTACGCCTATTGGTTCGTCGGTCAGAATCGAGAAACGCCCAGCCATTATATGCGCATGCTTTGGCTCGCCTGGGACCGTGTGGCACACAGCCGCTCTCACAAATGGGCCTACATTGCGGTGGCGGGCGACCGTGGCGTCGAAAAGTCCGAAGCCTATAAACAGGAAGTCGTCGACTTTATCCAAAAGCTGTATCCGCATCTGCTGATCAACAAACAGGGCGGAAGTTGACAAATTGGGCCCCGCCGCCTACTCTTCCTGAGCAATGACAAACAAATTCAACAGCCTCGAACTCCTTCTACTCGCCGGGGAAACCCTGCGGGAGTTCTGCGCTTGTTGATCTGACCCTCCAACAAAAATTTGCCGAACCTCTCCGCAGCCCGGAGAGGTTTTTTTATTTTCATGATGGGTTTAACAGAGAAAAAACAGTAAAGGAAAGAACAATGAAAACACCGAAATACAAAGGCTCCGCGCCGTTTGAAATGCCGAATCGGCAATGGCCCTCGCGGACGCTGTCCGCCAGCCCCGCCTGGTGCTCCGTTGATCTGCGTGACGGCAATCAGGCGCTGCCCAATCCCATGGATCCGGATCAGAAGCTGGAATACTTTCGGATGCTGTGCCGAATCGGCTTTAAAGAAATCGAAGCGGGGTTCCCGTCCGCCAGTCAGGATGACTTCGATTTCTTCCGCTGCCTGATTGAAGAGAAGCATATCCCGGACGACATCTTTATCATGGGGCTGACCCAGTGCCGTCCGCATTTGATCGACCGTACCTTCGAAGCCTTTAAGGATGTCAAAAAAGGAATTATTCATGCCTACATCGCTACCTCCGATCTGCACATGAAGCATGTCTTCGGCACCGATCAGAAAGGCACGCTGAAGTCGGCGGTCGAAGCCACCCGGCGCATCCGTGCGCTGGCCGACACCATGCCGGAGAGCGACATCCGCTATGAATTTTCTCCCGAAGAATTCACCGACACCGATCTGCCGTTTTGTCTGGAGATGTGCAAAGCCGTTTACGATGCGTGGGGCAAGGCAACTCCGGAAAAACCTCTGATTCTGAATCTGCCTGCCACGGTTGAGCGTCGTCCGCCCAATCACTATGCCGACATGATCGAATGGTTCTGCGCAAACTTTCCACATCGCGACTGCGTGAAAATTTCGCTGCACGCTCACAACGATCAGGGGATGGCCGTAGCCGCCACCGAGCTGGCGCTGCTGGCTGGCGGCGACCGTGTCGAGGGAACTTTGTTTGGACACGGCGAGCGCACCGGTAATGTTGATCTGGTTACTGTGGTGAACAACCTGTTTTCGCGCGGCATCGAAACCGGACTGAACTTTTCCAACCTGAACGAAATCGCGGCAACCGTGGAGCGGCTGACCGGTATGGCGGTGTATTATCGTCAGCCTTATGCCGGCGAGTACGCCTTCACTGCCTTCTCCGGTTCGCATCAGGACGCCATCAACAAAGGGATGCATCGTCTGGACGATGCGGCCAAAACATTTGGCATGAAATGGAAGGTGCCGTATCTGCACGTTGACCCTGCCGATCTGGGTCGCAACTTTGAGCGCCTGATTCGCATCAACTCGCAGTCCGGCAAGGGCGGCATCGCCTGGGTGCTGGAGCAGGACTACGGCATTCAGGTGCCGAAAACCATGCAACCCGAACTGCGCGAAGAAGTGCAGGCCTACAGCGAAGCGGTCGGCCGCGAAATTTCGGCAGAAGAAGTCTATAACGTCTTCCGCGAAAAATTCGTCAATCCCGCCGGGCCGTATGAACTGATCGGCTACTGGCCGCGTCCGGACGATAAAGATCCGACATTTATTCACGGCGAGGTTCGCGTCCGCATGAACGGCGTAGAGAAAACCGGCGCTGCCGACGGCAACGGGCCGATCTCCGCCTTCGTTCATGCTGTGCGCAACATCGTCGGCATCGACTTCACGGTGGCGGACTACCACGAACAGGCTGTCGGCAAAGGCGC
>CAZSSI010000156.1:0-3450 GCA_964609345.1 uncultured Verrucomicrobiota bacterium
TATCGAGATCCCAGCCGCCTGCACCGTACGCGGTTTTGTCTGAAACAAAACCGGCGGGGCGGTCGCCGAACCCGTCGCATAGCGTCGCCAGCAACGCGGCGCCGGTCGGTGTCAGCAGTTCTTTTTCAATCTCGCCGTGCGTGTACGGAATGCCGATTAAAAGTTCTGCGGTCGCCGGAGCCGGAACTGGCATCGAACCGTGGGCGCATTGAATTATGCCGTGTCCGGTGCGCAGATTTCCGGCGTAAACTTTTTCGATGCCGAGCGCTTCGAGCCCGAACACCGTTCCGACGATATCGATAATGGCGTCCACGCCGCCGACTTCATGGAAATGAATTTTATCCACCGTCGTGCCGTGAACTTTCGCCTCGGCTTCGGCGAGCTTGGTGAAAACGGCGATACTGCGCGCCTTCACGGTATCACTGAGTCTGGCGGCTTCGATAATTTTAACGATGTCGGCAAGGTGGCGGTGCGGCTGATGTCCAGCGGGATCCAGCTCTACATCAAAATGCGTCGCGCTAATGCCCCGCTTAACGACCTTTTCGATTTTCAGCTGATAGCCGGAAACGGGCAGGGCGCTCACCATGTTCCGGAAAACGTTTTCCGGAAGCCCCACATCCAGCAGCGCACCGATAAACATATTTCCGCTGACTCCGGAAAAGCAGGAAAGGTAAAGGGCGGAATGATGGAATGATGGAATGGTGGAATCCTGGGTTGGTGTTGTTCGGCTGTTTTTCATCATTCCAATATTCCATTTTCCCTATCTCATAGAGTTCATCATGCCTGCCAGACGGCCCGCGCCGAAGCCGTTATCAATATTCACCACGGCAATGCCCGCCGCGCAACTGTTCAGCATGCCGAGCAGTGCGGCCAGTCCTTCAAAACTCGCGCCGTAGCCGACGCTGGTCGGCAGTGCGATCACCGGCTTATTCACCAGTCCACCGACGACGCTGGCCAGTGCGCCTTCCATTCCGGCGGCGACGATAATTACATTGGCGCTGCGGATTTTTTCTTCCTGCGCGAACAGGCGATGGATTCCGGCGACGCCGACATCGAACACGCGCTCCACGCGGTGGCCCATCAGCTCCGCCGTCAGCGCGGCTTCTTCGGCGACAGGAATATCGCTCGTTCCGGCAGTCATCACGAGAATAAAGCGGTCGGGGTCGGGTGTAAGCTCCTCTTTGCGGACGATGATCAGCTTGGCGGCTTCATGGTATTCCGCTTTCGGCACGAGTCTTTTTACCGCCGCGAAGGTTTCGGCATTAGCCCGCGTCGCCAGAATATTGTGCGCGCCCTGATTCATCCGCTCGACAATCTGCGCCACCTGTTCAGGCGTTTTGCCCTGACAGAAAATTGCTTCCGGCGCGCCGCACCGCTCCGTGCGATGACTATCGATTTTCGCAAACCCCATTTCTTCAAACAGTTTCGATTTCATTTTAAATCCTCGTTCAAGCTTCCCATACGGTAACCGGACAGATCGAGTGCAACATGATGGAAGCCCAGCGTCTTCAGTTTCCCCGCGATTAAGCGGGCGGTTTCCGGCTCCGCCAGCTTCGGAATCCATTCCGGTTCGACTTCAATGCGCGCCAATGAGCCGTGATGCCGGACGCGGAGCTGGCCTTTGCACAGCGGGCGGATAAATTTTTCGGCTTCTTCGACCTGCTTGAGTCGTTCGGGTGTCAGCGGCAAGCCGTATTCGATGCGCGAGGCGAGGCAGGCGGCGCTCGGCTTCTCCCACGTCGGCAGGTTCCATTGTTTGGAAACAGCGCGGATTTCCGCTTTGGTCAGTCCGGCTTCTTTGAGCGGACTGCGCACAGCGGGCAATTCTGCAACGGCGCGAGTGCCGGGACGGTAGTCGCCGGCATCGTCCACATTGGTCCCTTCGACAATCCACGGATAACCGCGTGCGGCGGCCCATTCGACCAGCGCTTCGAACCGGATTTTTTTACAGAAGTAACAGCGCTCGGCAGAATTGGCGGTGAAAAGCGCTTCGCTGAATTCGTTGGTTTCGATCAGGACATGAGTGACGCCTATTTTTTCCGCCAGCTTTACCGCCTCGGCTTTTTCATCGTCGGTGAGCGTGGCGGAAACCGCTGTGACGGCCAGAACATTTTCTTTTCCGAGCGCGCGGACAGCGGCGGCGGCCAGAAAGGTGCTGTCCACGCCGCCGGAAAAGGCGACGACGATTTTTCCCAATGATTGGAAAATTTCTTCCAGCTTCTGCAATTTGTCTTCTGTTTTCATTTTCAATGTGGAACAGGCTTCCAGCCTGTCTGCGGTGTATGGGTAGACAGGCTGGAAGCCTATCCTACTTTCATTCTTCTTTCATCGGACGGCGCAACGCCTTTTTGTCGGACTGCTTGTGTTTACCTTCGAGCATTTTATTTTGTGCGCGGCGGGAACGGCGGCGCTTCTGGCGGCGGATTTTTTCCTGTTCCTGCTGCCGTTTGCTCTGCGCGCCGAGTTTTCGTTCTTCCAGCTTATCGCACAGATCGCGCCGGGCGAAAAAGCGGTTGGAGCTTTGCAACCGGGAGGACTGGCATTTGATTTCGATGCCGGAGGGTGCATGGCGGAGCTGTACGCAGGAAGACGTTTTATTGATCTTCTGTCCGCCGGAGCCGGAGCCGCGGATAAAACTTTCCGCTAAATCTTCTTCGCGGATTTGCAGAGCCGCCATCCGTTCATAGAGTTTTTCCCATTTCTCCTGAGTAATCATGCGCCTAGGAAATCACGGACAGGCTGGCGTGTGCAATGGAAAGCGCGGCAATTTTTAAAATTCCGGCTTGCAAAGGATTTTCTTATTCGCATACTAGCCACCCTTTCAAACGCGGGTGTAGCTCAGTTGGTAGAGCATCACGTTGCCAACGTGATTGTCGACGGTTCGAATCCGTTCACCCGCTCCACTTTTTCCTTACGGCGCAAGCTGTTCCACCGATTCAACGCGCAAACTGGTCCGCCCGTTTTCCGAGGGACGGATGATATCGAGGTCTTTTACCATCCAGAGCTTATCGAATTCTTTGACGCTAACCACTTTGAGCTCTTTTATCAGCTTCCCGTCCATATCCTCTTCCTTTGCGCCGAACACACGTCCGGTTTCCTGCTCGATCCAGAGCAGCAAACGGTTATTACCGCGCGGAACAGAAATTACAAAGCAGTTGCGCCCCAAGCGTTTATCCGTGCGTAATGTTTCGGCCTCACGGCTCCAAAGAAAAGAAAAGCTCAGGTCGGCCCAGGTCACACCAATGCCATCGATCTCAGCATTCGGGTCAAATATCGAAATATCCTTATTATTTTCCGAATATTGGAACTCCGCACCCGTTGGTAACCATTGAATTTCCAGAATTTGCGCCAGAGCGGTTTTTTCATCACGGATGCGATAGGTTGCGTTCGCCGGGTCTGCACCCCAGTTGAGATCCATTTCGACCGTCAGCTCTTTTTTGACGAAGCCGT
>CAZSSI010000157.1:0-3406 GCA_964609345.1 uncultured Verrucomicrobiota bacterium
AAACTGGCCCCGCGGGCAAAAGAGCTTTGAGTAGAGTTGATCAAGATGCCAGATGTCTCGCAGGCAAGCGCTCAGGATACCGAACAACACCCTCAAGGTTTTTCGGCTGAGGATTCAACCTCTACCCAATAAACCGCAGCGCGAGTTAATGCAGCCGCGTCATCCAAAGAAAATTTTTCCTTAATGTGCGCCCGATATGTCTCAATGGTTTTTTCGCTGAGATTCAGTTTCGCGGCGATTTTACTCGTAGACAGTCCGCGCCCGATCAGTCCAAACACTTCGAGCTCCCGGTCACTCAACTTATCAACACCTGTCACTGGCTTCTGCACGTAGTTTTTATTGCCGCTGAGCTTTCGAAGCATCCGGTTGGTCATGGCAGGACTTAAATAGATATCTCCATCCAGCACCTTATGAATGGCTCCCAACAGGCTGTCAGAATCTGCTTCCTTCATGATATATCCATTTGCCCCGGCACTAAGCGCCCGTTCGGCATACAGATCCTCGTCATGGATTGAAAACACCAGAATAGGAATATTCAAATTGGTCTGCCGGATATCTTTTACCAGTTCCAGTCCATTGTTATTTCCGATAGAAATATCCGTCAAAATCATATCCGGCGTCATTTTCTTCAATAGAGACAGGCACTCGGCAACATTACAGGCTTCGCCGCAAACGGAAAGTCCGGGATCATCTGTAATCAGCAGATTTAATCCTTTTCGAACCACTTCATGGTCATCCACCAGCAACACCTTCCTTTGCCTCTTTGCACTCATTCAGTCCTCCCGGTGAATCCGCTCAGAGAAAAACGACAAATAATCGATATGGAGTGGTTTTCCTCCGGCTGAATACGCAGCCATCCGTTCAGCGCCTGTGCACGAAACTGCATCGAGTTCAACCCGATGCCCGGCTGGCTCGTAAATTTTTTCCCGTCAAAACTGCCGTTATTTGAAATCAGCAATTCGCAGTCACTATCCGTCTCTGTCAGAATCACCTTCACCTGATCGGCTTTGCCGTGCCGGATGGCGTTATGTACAGCCTCTGTAACAATGAAATAAAGATTTTTAATGACCGCTGTATCGGTAATCACGGTCATCAGCAGATTGCAAAACAGGCATTCGATCTGATGCATATCCTCAATACGTCGACAAAGTTGCTTCAGAGCTGCCGCCGCGTCCTGATTCTCGACTTCCGGAGGAGCCATTCCTGCAACAACCCGCCGGACTTGTTGGATCGTTTCATCCACTAAACCGGCAATCGAGCGGGCAAAATCGGCTTCTGAGTTATGTTGATCATGCAGACGTCGCTCAAGGGTTTTAGTCATTAGGTGGATGCCGGTCAACTGCTGGCCGATCCCATCATGCAGATCCCGTCCAATGCGCCGCCTTTCCATATCGAAAAGATCCAGCACATCCCGCTCTGCTTCGCTTATGGGTACATTTTTTCTTCTAGCATCCATGAAAAACCAGCTCCCGAACCAGATGATACAAATCAAACGACATCGTCTAAATAGTCCTTGCCGTCAAATAAGTCAACACGCGGGTAAATTCACGCGGGTAAATTCAGTGATCTACTTAACGGGGCTGAAGACCGTGCTTGATCGCTTCTTCGGCGAAGCGGCCCTGCCACGGCGGAGAAAAATTGCGCCCCATGGAATCGAGGTCTTCGAGCGAGCTGTAGTCGCGGGTGACACAAAACGGGTCCGGCGTTGGTGTCAGACCCAAGCTGAAAGCGGCGGCGCGCATCACCTGACGCTCCAGGCGGCGGGCAAATTTTTCGGCATCATCTGTATAAAGCGGCTGGGTGTTGATGATGGCAATGCCGCTGGCGGGATAAACGGCCAGATGTTGCGGCTCGGCATTAAAGCCGGCCAGTACGATTAGAACAGCATCGGCACCTGTCTTTACATACTTCGCCTTGCTCTCCAAAGCCTGGAAATTTTTGTTGCCAGCCAGTTTAGGTTTTTCCAGAGTTCGGACAGGAATGTGCAGTTCCTGTTCCGCAAAAGTCCGAATCCGTTCCAGTAACGGCGCATCCACGGCCGCAGCATTTACGAGAGTGATCGCCTTTTCCTGTGGCGCTTTGGAGCATCCGGCGGTGAATAGGAACAGACCGATTGTTAAAAGTGCGGCAACACGCATGAAAAAACTCCTTTTATCTCTGAATTGCGGTTAGTATCCTGCCGTTTTCTAACTGCAAATTACAAATTGTTTATGCCTGCTTTCAAATATATTGCGCGTAGTGCCGACGGTAAACGGGTGGATGGCACCTTGGAGGCTGCGGATCGCCGGGCCGCCTTACTGATGCTTCAACAGTCGGGCCATATACCGCTTTCACTCGACCAGACCGTTTCAATAGCCACATCCAACCCGATCAAAAAGCGGGTTACTTTCGAAACCGGTCTCAAAAAGACAACCAAAATGGGCGCCCGCGACATGCTGCTTTTCTCGCGCGAAATGGCCGATCTGCTTTCGTCCGGCATGACGCTCGGCCGGGCGCTCCACACCTTGGCACAACGCAAAGGTGAAGACGGCAAAGCGCAGATTATCCGTCGTCTGCGCGATGAAGTGGTTCAGGGCAGCTCGCTGTCGGATGCGCTCCGCATTTATCCTGAAACGTTTGCGCAACTTTACATCAGCATGGTTCGCGCCGGTGAAGCCTCCGGTGCGCTGGCCGAAGCGCTCGAAGGACTTTGTCACCACTATGAGCGGGTGCAGGAAGCACGGAGCAAAGTCATCACCGCGATGATCTATCCGGCCATCGTGCTGACCATCGGCCTTGTCTCGGTAGTTGGTTTGATGGTTTTTATCGTGCCGCGTTTTGCGCCGATTTTCGACGAACTGGGCGGCACCCTGCCCCTACCGACGCGCATCCTGATGGCTTTCAGCAATGGACTCATCAAGTACGGCGCCCTGATTTTAATTCTGTGCGCAGCAGGAACGGTCTGGTTGCGTAAATGGCTAAAGACTCCTACCGGAAGATTGTGGTGGCATACGCGTCAAATCAAATGGCCCGTTATCCGGCAGATCATCACCGCCAACGCGTTTGCCCATTTTGCCCGGACACTGGAAACGCTCATTCGCAATGGCGTGCCGATTCTAAAAGCACTGACGATTGCCGAAGAAACCGTCGGCAATGATGTCATCGCCAAAGAAATCGCCGCCGCCCGCACTCGCGTCACCGACGGTTCAAGCATCGCCGGGCCGCTGGCCGCCGGAAAAATTTTTCCGGAACTGCTCACCGATATGCTGGCGGTCGGCGAAGAAACCGGCGACCTGCCCGGCGCACTGAAAAACATTGCGCGGCGCTACGACAGCGAACTCGATTTCAGCATCAAGGTGCTCACCACGGTGATGGAACCGTTGCTGATCCTCGGCATCGCCATCATCATTGGATTTGTAGCCATCAG
>CAZSSI010000158.1:0-3387 GCA_964609345.1 uncultured Verrucomicrobiota bacterium
TCACCGGACTATATTGTTAGTAATGCCTGTTTTTTTATTCCGAATGCTAAGGCCTATCACTTTGGGGTTCTTTCATCAACAATGCACATGGCTTGGGTGCGACAAGTCTGCGGACGGCTAAAGTCAGATTATCGCTATTCAAAAGACATTGTTTACAACAACTACCCTTGGCCGGAATCGGTTACTGATAAACAACGCACGGCGGTGGAGAAAGCGGCGCAGGCGGTGCTGGATGCGCGGAAGGAATTTCCTAACGCGACGCTGGCCGACCTTTATGATCCGCTTTTGATGCCGCCAGTGTTGGTAAAGGCGCATGCCGCGCTCGACCGCGCCGTGGACAAGTGCTACCGCCTCGAACCGTTCACCAGCGAGCGCCAGCGTGTGGAATACCTTTTCGCCCTCTACGAAAAACTTACCGCACCCCTGCTTCCCGTTGATCCCAAAAAGAAATCCCGGAAGGCATAACCCTTCTGCGGCATAAGCTCAGCGGCAAGGATGCCGCTTCCACTCTTTGGGAAACAAAGTTTAGCGATAAAGCAGGATGTCGAGCCACTGTTCGCCGCTGCGGCTAAGAATCCAGCCGCCGGCCTGTTCGACGATGAGGCGGGAGCCGTTGCGGCCAAGGACTTCCGGAAAGGCTTCGAGTACGCGCGGTTTTTTCTTCTGGAGCGATGCTGCTTCCTCTTCTGTCGCCGCCCGGGCTTGCAATGGAACTTTTCCTTCTGAGACATCCATGACGATCGCGCCAGCAGATGGTTCGCCGCCAATCCACAGTGACGGGTATCGGCAATAATAGTCCGGCTTTTCGGAGACTGGAACAATCAGCCGAAAAGCGACGGGACAGTTCGTGATGTATTGCTGAAAAACAAAGTGCTGCCCGTTGGTCATGTACGGAAACAATTCCATCGGATTGAGTCCGGCCAGGTTGTAGCCGTGCATGTTGCCGTGAAAGGGTTTCAGTTTTTCTTTCCGGAACCAGTCGCTAAACCGGTCGTTGAGAATGGTACCGAACTCAAAGTGCAAATGACTGCGCTGAACCGGAATTCCCATCGTGGATGTGTGGCCCATCCGTCCGATTTCGGTGCCGCGCAACACGGCGTCGCCTTCTTTCAGTCCGGCGGCGGAAGCGAGGTGGGCGTAGAGGGTGTAGTATTCGCCGATGGTGTCTTTGTGGAGCAGCACAACGTAAATTCCGTAGGAAGAGTTACCGCCGACCCGGCTAATGTAGACGACGCGCCCATCGGCGACGGCAAACACCGGATCAAGTGCGCGGCCCTTTGAGTCGCGCGCCGTTGGTGCAATGTCCACCCCTTCATGAAACGCCGGAAGAAAATATTTACCGAACTTCCGCGTCCGGACTGAGCCATACCAGGCCGATTCAATCTTGCCGGATTCCGTCGGCATGAACACCGCCGAATTGTTCGTGTCGTCCAGATGCGTTTGCGGCGTGGGAAAACCAAACAACAGTCCCGGCAATGGAGCAGATTCTTCCGTGTGTTCGGGGTTCGTACTGATTTTCGGCGCGCTGTTGCGGAACTTCCAGCATCCGGCGGCAACCAGACTGATTGCGATCAGAATAAGCAGGCGATGACTGAATTTTGAGTGCGGATGCTTCATGAATGAAGCGGCGCATGGTGACAGACTCGTTTACAAAAACAACCGCAAACCTTTTCTACAGTTGCGGTTTTTTTCAAAAAGGGAAAACTCAGCGGACATGAATAAAAAATCTCTCATCGGAATTGCGAGCTTAGCCGTCCTCGGCGGGCTTCTATGGTTTAAATCGCAAACCGTTATTAACCCGTCGTGGGAACAGCCGGCCATGAGTTCCTCTGCTCACATAACTCTTTCCGGGTCGTTCAGCGCCAGCCGGCTCAAGATGCTTCGGCGGCAGATTGACACCGCGCTCGAAGACTCTAAGCGGATCGTTAATATATGGGACGAGTCCACGGAAATTTCCCGATTCAACCGCTTCGATTCCACTGAGCCCTTCCCGGTTTCGCCAGAGCTCGCCCGGATTATTCAATACGCGCTGGATTTCAGCGAACAAACTGGCGGCGCGTTTGATCCAACCGTCAAACCGCTGGTCGATCACTGGGGATTCGGGCCGAAAGCGGATGCGGAACCGCTGGAAGACATCATGCAGTGTGTCGGCTGGCAAAAAGTGCGCCTTGAAAACGGCGTACTCGTTAAAATAAATCCCCGGCTTCAGCTCGATCTGGCGGCTATCGCTGACGGATACGGCGCAGACTGCGTCGCTGATGTCATCCGCAAAAGCGGCTACACCAACTTTATGGTTGAGGTGGGCGGCGAACTTGTCGCCGAAGGAACCAACCGCTCCGGCAACCCGTGGCGTGTCGGAATCGAGTCGCCGATACCCGATAAAGCGCCCGGCGAAGAAATTCAACGAATGGTAAAAATTTCCGGCAAGGCGCTGGCCACATCCGGCGATTACCGCAATTTTCAGCTCCGCGCCGACGGCACGCGCTATTCACACATCATTGACCCGCATACCGGAAAACCGGCAGAGTCAGACGTGGCCTCTGTGACGGTAATTGCCAAGCACTGCATCGATGCTGACGCCCTCGCCACCGCCCTTTGCGTGATGGGTTCAGCAAAAGGTCTCCAATGGCTGAAAACCCATCCGGAGTTTCAGGCGTTTTTTATTCTCCACAGCGGTGCTGACGAAACGTTCAGCTCCAAAGCGACTGCGGATTTTCCGGCTCTCGGAAAACCGGAGTAAACCATTTCCAACCATTGGAAAACCGGCTATCGTCTTGCGGTTGTTGAAATCGGAGATTTCGTATAAAAAAATTACAGGACAAAAAGGCCTTCATCTGTGATATGGACGGCGTGATTTACCATGGAAATAAGCTGTTGCCGGGTGTGCTCGAATTTGTGGCCTGGCTGCGGAAGGAGAATAAGAAGTTTCTTTTTCTAACCAACAGCAGTGCCCGAACCCTGCGCGAGCTCAGTGAAAAGCTGGCTCGCATGGGACTGAAGGTGGGCGAAAGTCATTTCTATACCAGTGCCCGCGCCACGGCGACGTTTCTGGCCAGCCAGAAGCCGGGCGGTTCGGCCTATGTGATCGGCGACGCCGGTATCATCAACGCGCTTTATGATGAAGGCTATTCAATCAATGATACCAATCCAGACTACGTCGTGGTGAGCGAAAGCGCAAACTATGACTACGCCCGCCTCTGCCATGCGGTGAAGCTGGTAATGAACGGCGCTAAGCTGATCGGTACCAATCCTGATCTGACCGGCCCGATTGAAGGTGGACAAATTGTTCCGGCAACCGGCGCCCTGCTGGCACCGATTGAGCTGGCGACGGGTGCCAAGGCATACTACGTCGGCAAACCTAATCCGCTGATGATGCGTAATGCCCTA